>JBNJDW010000005.1:0-20883 GCA_051745265.1 Pseudomonadota bacterium | reverse complement strand
TTGATACGCCAATTACCGAAATGGGTTTTGCCGGGCTTGGCACCGGCGCGGCCTATGCCGGATTAAAGCCGGTTATTGAATTTATGACGTTTAACTTTGCCATGCAAGCCGTTGATCATATTGTGAATTCAGCGGCGAAGACCCTGTATATGGCCGGTGGTCAACTGGGCTGCCCGATTGTCTTCCGCGGCCCGAACGGGGCGGCCAGCCGGGTGGGCGCGCAGCATTCACAATGTTATGCCAGCTGGTATGCCCATGTGCCGGGCCTGAAAGTGGTTGCGCCCTGGTCGGCGGCCGATGCCAAGGGGCTTTTGAAAGCAGCTATTCGGGATCCTAATCCTGTTGTCTTCCTTGAAAATGAAATGCTTTATGGTCAAAGCTTTGACGTGCCGGTTTCCGAAGATTACGTCCTGCCGATCGGTAAGGCCAAGATTGAACGCAAGGGTGATGATGTCACCATCGTGGCCTTTTCAATCATGGTCGGAAAAGCCTTGGAAGCGGCAGAAGAACTGGCCGAGCAGGGGATCAGTGCCGAGGTGATCAATCTGCGCACCCTGCGTCCACTGGATACTGAGACGATTGTCAATTCGGTTAAAAAGACCAACCGTCTGGTGACCTGTGAAGAAGGCTGGCCGATTGCCGGTATGGGCGCCGAATTTGCCGCGCTGATGATGGAACAGGCTTTTGATTATCTTGATGCGCCGGTTCTTCGGGTTCATGGCGCTGATGTGCCGATGCCTTATGCTGCTAACCTTGAAAAACTGGCATTGCCGCAGCCTGCCAATATTACTGATGCCGCAAAGAAGGTGTGTTATGCCGATTAATATCTTAATGCCCGCCCTGTCGCCGACTATGGAAGAAGGCACGCTGACCCGATGGCATAAAGCCGAAGGCGATGAAGTCGAGGCCGGTGATGTCATTGCCGAAATCGAAACCGATAAAGCGACGATGGAATTTGAAGCGGTCGAGGAAGGCACGATCGGTAAAATCCTCATTTCCGAAGGCACCGGCAACGTCAAGGTTAATACGCCGATTGCCGTATTGCTGGAAGAGGGCGAGAGCGCCGATGATATTGACCTGTCCGAAACCGCCAATGAAAACACATCCAAAGCGGAATCCGGCCCCGCGCCTGAAGAGAAACAGGAAGATGAGAACGTAGAAGACAAATCAGAAACGTCGAAAGCCGCAGCACCAAAACAAGATAAACAGCCAACGAATGACCAGCCAAAATCGGATAAGGGCGGGCGTATATTTGCAAGTCCGCTTGCCAAACGGCTGGCGAAAGAGGCTGGCATTGATCTGGCCGATATAAAGGGATCAGGCCCGCGCGGGAGGATCGTTAAGGCCGATATCGAAGCCGTGCAATCCGGCGAAGCGCCTAAGAAAACTGCCGCGGCAGCACCTGCGGAGGCCGCGCCCGCCATGCCATCAGGTGCGGGGCCGGATGCCAAAAAGCTCGCCGATATGCTTGATATCCCCTATCGGGCCGAGGCCAATAGCGGCATGCGTAAAACCATTGCCAAGCGTCTTGTCGAATCCAAACAAACCGTCCCGCATTACTACCTGTCAATTGAATGCAAGCTTGATGAACTGATGGCGCTGCGCAAACAGATCAATGATCAGGCAGACGGCGCCTATAAAATTTCGGTAAATGATTTTATTATCAAGGCGACGGCCCTTGCGCTTAAATCCGTGCCGGCGGCCAATACCAGCTGGACCGATGCGGAAACACTGTATTATGAACGCGCCGATGTTTCGGTTGCGGTTGCAACAGATGCGGGGCTGATCACACCGATTATTAAAGGCGCTGAAAATAAATCACTCAGCCAGATTTCGACGGAGATGAAAGACCTTGCCGGACGTGCCCGTGACGGTAAATTAAAACCGGAAGAATATCAGGGCGGCACATGTTCCGTTTCCAATCTGGGTATGTTTGGTATCAAATCCTTCAGTGCCATTATAAACCCGCCGCAATCAGCGATTATTGCTGTCGGCGCCGGTGAAACCCGTCCGTCATTTGATGATGAAGGCAATGTCGTGCCGATGACCTTCATGACCGCGACCGGATCTTTTGACCACCGTAGCATAGATGGCGCGGTCGGTGCAGAATTCCTGGCAGCGTTTAAGGGCTATCTGGAAAATCCGTTTACAATGCTGGTTTAACCAAAGGAACAGAAGATGTCTGGATGTATGAAATGCAAACGCCGTGAATTAACGCAACTGGCAAACGAGGTTTTTCAGGACGCGCGGCGGGCCAAGCAATGGCTGAACAGCACGGATAATCTGAAACTGCAGGGCAAAAAGCCAATCGACCTGATAAAAAGCGGTGAGGTGAGTGCTGATACGGTGACCAAAGAACTGTATATAGCAGCCGCAAATGATCCGGCGCAGTTTGACCGCGAAAGCTATGATGCTCGCGTCGAGCGGGTTGAGAAAACAGTATCTCTGGTTTTTTCTATGAACGCGGCCGATGCCATAGCCTGGATGAATGATAGAAAGCTCGCGCTATCCAGCAAAACACCAAAAGAAGCCCTTAAAGACAAGAAAACGGCGCGCAGATTGGAAGATGCGTTGATCCGTGTGCGCAATGGTATGAATACCTGAATATTCTCAGCAAAGGTTTGATTTATGTCCGATAAGCAATTTGATGTCATCGTAATTGGCGGCGGCCCGGGTGGCTATGTGGCGGCGATCCGTGCCGCGCAGCTGGGCCTGAAGGCTGCTGTTGTTGAACGCGAACATCTGGGTGGTATCTGTCTGAACTGGGGCTGTATTCCGACCAAGGCGCTTTTGCGATCGGCCGAGGTTTATCACCTGATGCAGCATGCCGATCAGTTCGGGCTGAAGGCGGAGAATATCAGCTTTGACTTTAAAAAAGTCATCCAGCGCTCCCGTTCTGTTGCAAAGCAGTTATCAAGCGGTATCGGCCATTTGATGAAAAAGCACAAAGTGACGGTTTTTGACAATCACGGCAAGCTTGCCGGTAAGGGCAAAGTCGAGCTATCCTCGGAAGGAAAAACCGTTGATACGCTGTCAGGGAAACACATTATTCTGGCCACCGGCGCCCGCGCCCGGCAATTACCGGGGATGGAACCGGACGGCAAGCTGATCTGGTCCTATAAAGAGGCCATGGTCCCTGAAGACATGCCCAAAAAGCTATTGGTGGTCGGGTCCGGCGCGATTGGTATCGAGTTTGCCAGCTTTTATAACACTATGGGTGCGGATGTCACGGTGGTTGAAATCGCGGATCGGGTCATGCCGGTTGAGGATGAGGAAATCGGAAAACTTGCCCGTAAACAGTTTGAAAAACAGGGTATGAAGATCATGACCTCAGCCAAGCTGGGGGTGTTCAATAAATCGGCGAACAGTGTTTCTGTTGAAATCGAGGCCGGCGGTAAAAAACAGAGCCATGAATTTGACCGTGTGATCATGGCTGTCGGTATTGTACCGAATACCGAAGATATCGGCCTTGACGGGACAAAGGTTAAAACAGATCGCGGTCATATTATTACCGATGAATATTGTGCAACAGATGAACCGGGCGTCTATGCCATCGGTGATGTTACAGCCGCGCCATGGCTCGCCCATAAAGCCAGCCATGAGGGCGTGATCTGTGTCGAGAAATTGGCCGAGAAAAGCGGCGTTCATCCGATGAAGAAAACCAACATTCCGGGCTGTACCTATTGCCATCCACAGGTCGCCAGTGTTGGCCTGACCGAAGCTGCGGCAAAAGAGCAGGGCTATAAGGTTAAGGTTGGCCGTTTCCCGTTTGTTGGTAACGGTAAGGCGATTGCCCTTGGTGAACCCGAAGGCCTGGTCAAAACCATATTCGATGATAAAACCGGCGAATTGCTGGGCGCTCATATGGTTGGCGCGGAAGTCACTGAATTGATACAGGGTTTTTGTATTGGCAAAACACTGGAAACAACAGAGGAAGAGCTGATGCATACGGTCTTCCCGCATCCGACATTGTCAGAAATGATGCATGAATCTGTATTGGATGCCTATGGTAAAGCGCTGCATTTTTAAACTTGCATTCTTGACATAATATCTTTCGTCGGTTAATGTCTTATTCAATATGGACAAGCTTATTTTATGGAGCATCAGAAAATGCCTGAATTAGACACCGAATTTGATCAAAGAGCTTATTTTCATAAGCGCCGTATGCAAGAGAAAAGAGCCGCAGCGGCAAAACCTTTTAACAGCAAAACCTCTGCAACCGCAACGGCGAAAGCGCGCCTGACAGCTGATCGCAATGCGGCGGCACAACGGTTAAAGCAAATAGAAACGGCCCGTAAAGATGCCGAGCAACGGTTAAAACGCATACAAGATGCGGAAGAAAACATTAAAAAAGAAATCAGCCGGTTTGATGATGCGATTGATGCTTTAGATCAAAAGCCGTCTGGAAAACAGCCTCAGGCACAAAATCCGCCTAAACGGTGATGTAACAGATTCTATGCATAAGGAACGATCAAGTGAGCCCAGATCATAAAGCATCAACAGACGCTGCCCCTATGAAGCCTTTTAGCCTTGTCGTAACCGAACAAGTCAGATCTGGCGGTGTCATTTCCAAGGAAGTCAGCGACGTCATTAAAACGATGGAAGAGAGTGACAAAAGTGATGTGGAGACTTTTTTACTGGCCGGTCAATTAAATGCATATGATGTACGGAAAGATTTGCGTAATGCTGTCAGTAAGGCGGCAAAAGAGCAGCCGGTTCAGGTTATTTTCCTAAGCTGTAAAGACCCGAGCAGCCTTATGATTGCGGATCATACAGCGCTGTTTAGGCGCCTTGATGAAAACGGTAAATATCCGTTAAAAGTCGCAACAACCGCTTCGGTGAGTTTGGGTGAACTGACCGATTTCGAAAAAAAATATGGTATGGGGCTGCATTCAATTTCCTCTATCGGTATGGATGTTATCAGCAGAAGGCTGCTATCTCATGATACGGCAACAATACGCCGGGAGCCATCTGCACCGCCAAAAGATCCGGAACAAATGGTGCAGACAAGAAAACCACAGCCGCCGCCACGCCCCCTGCAAGAGATATTTGCCGAGGCCGAAGAATTACAACGCAGCGTCACTGCCGAACTTAACCGTATTGAGCAGGCAAAATCCACTGAACCGGAACAACCCTCATCTACTCAGCAAAAACAGGCTCTGCCGCGGATACGTATGAAACGGCGCAGGCCTTCATAACCTGTGAGATGCTGGAGATCAAATGTTTGGCCTTATCAAAAATTTCAATCAGTTCGCAGGTTTTAACAGAGCCAATGAATAAGGAACGATAAAGTGAGTTCAGATCATAAATCGCCAAAGAATAGTGAGGTGGTTAAGCCATTTAGTGTCGTTGTCCTGGAGAACCCGAAGAGTGGGGGCGTTATATCCAAAGGCCTTATGCCGGCGCATACCGCTCTGACTAATAGTGAGCAGAGCGATGTTAAAGTCCTTTCTTTGGCCTATTACACCGGAAATGATTTGCAAGAAGATTTGCGTAATGTGATGAGCAAGGCGGCAAAAGATCAGCCAGTTCAAATCATCTATCTCAGTAATAAAGCCCCGAACAGTTTAATGAGGAAGGATCAAGCCGCCTTGTTTAAACGGCTTGATCATAACGGCAGGTATCCTTTAAAGATCGCGACAACAGCTTCAATAAGTTTAGGGGAGCTGACAGAATTTGAGAAGCAGTATGGCGGCATAGGATTAGTCTCAATTTCTCCTGCTGTTAATATGGATGTAGCCGTCAAGCGCCTGCTGACCTATGATGCGGCATTGATGCGTCATGATGATAATAAAGCGGAAGAAAAACCTCCACAGCCCTCACGGTCTTTGCATGAGATGTTTGCCGATGCTGAACGGTTACAGCAAAGCGTAGCTGCGGAGCTTAAGCGTATCGAGCAGACAAAATCCATTGAACCGGCAGAGCCATCATCTGCTCAGAAAAAACAGCCTTCGCGGCGGATACGTTTGAAACGGCGCAATCCTTCTTAACCTGAAATATAATGGAGATAACATGTTCGACCTTATCAAAAAATTCAATCAAAGCGCTCTGCATTTCATCCAGACGCCTAAATCAGATAAAGAAAAGGCCGTAAGTGCCGAAGAGGCGCATAAACTGACCGCGCTTAGGAATGAAATAGAAGATCGTGTTAAGCGTTTTACACGTAAGAATGATGATATTGACAAGCAAATAGAAAAGCTTGAAAAGCAGCGCCGTTTAAACAACAAAGCGATCGGGATCGGTAAGAGGGCGATTAAGACCTATGATGATAGTATGAAAGTATTAAACAGGCCTTCTGCAAAGCCCAAGCCCCCAAAGAAATAATTTAAATCCGAATAATTTTCAGCGCCAATCCTTGTTGACATAATGCTCTTTTGTGGGTATCGTGCCCTATATTCACATAAAACAAAAGAATAGAGAGCTTACGATGACAGCAACGCATTTTAATACGAACGCGGCTTCGGAACCATTAAATGTATTCATGATTGACTGTTCAGCAAGCATGCTGTCCAAAGGCGTATTTCAAAAACAGTCGACATATGCTCAGGCACATAAAATCGCTTATTTATTGCGTACTCAGCCCAATACGCTGATCTTAGGCGTATCAAGTGAAGGTGCGGCTGCCATTGATCCGGCTGATATGGACGCTGGTATGGCTGTTGCGGGTGGGCGACCAACCGCATCAACCGCACAGGGTGTCATTGATTGTATCCAAAAGGTTACGGCGCCTGCGCAGTCTGTTAATATTATTTATTTTTCAGATGAACAGCCAAAGGACACTCAGAAATATGAAAAATATTTTCTGGAGGCACTAGGCCAATATACGTCATCATTGGATGTTATGTCTCGTTATGCGGATACAATATATATTACGCCTTATGACAGTAATGCGAGCTCCTCTGTACCCTATATAGCTGATACATCAGAGATGAAAAATCTGGTTCAGTCAACCTGGAAAGATAGGACAGTTGCCGCCGATAATAGACTTAAAAGTCTTATGATGAAGGCTGATACGGATTTAAAAGAAATCCGGGATGAGCTTAGTCTTGAAATAGAAAAAAAGTCGCGTGCGGCAGATCAGCTTGAAACTGAAATTGAACAGAAAAAGAAAATACATGCGGAACAAAAGTCAGATATTAGTGAGGCTAAACAACGTTTGGCTATACTCGATAAGATGATTGATCCTAAGAACGGTAAGCGCCCGTCAGGCCCACCGAAAAGAAAATAAAAATTTTGTTTTACAAAAAAAGCCGCCTTTTTCATGAAAGGGCGGCTTTTTTATGGGAAGAGGATAGAGGGCTATACGGCCATGGCCGGCTCAGTCAGTAATAATGTCGTCCGATCATTTCTGGCGGTCAGGCTGGCTGTGCCGCCGATCGGGATGGTATGTAACAGGTCAAGATGACCGAAGGGGGCTTTGCTGACGACAGGGATGTCCAGCCCCTCGGTATGCTCCAGCACCAGATCTTCCAGCGTATGGCCAAAGCCCACCCCGGCCGCATTGGTTTTATCAGAACATTCGGAAAAACCGCCAATCAGTATCCCGGCACAATCATCAAGCCTGCCAACCCGACGGGCGTAAAGCAGCATGCGGTCTATATTCCACAGGCTTTCTTTTTCATCTTCAAAAAACAGGATTTTACCGCTGAGATCGGGCGCATATTTCGTGCCCCAAAGGTTCGAAAGCAGGCAAAGGTTGCCGCCATAAAGAACGCCGGTGGCCGCGCCTTCGCGCAGAATTTTGGTTTTTTCCATGGGATAGCTGTAAAGATCGCCCGTGCTTATGCTCCGAAAGCTGTTCCAGACATGTGGTGGTGGTGATTTTGAATATTTGCTGATATCGCCGCCATGAAGACAGACCAGACCCGTGCGGCTATGCAGGGCCGAGAGTACGGCGGTCGCATCACTGTAACCGACAATGATTTTAGGATTCTGACGGATCAGATCATAATCGAGGTAATCCAGAATATGTAAGGCCCGGTCACCGCCTGCGGTCAGAATGATGGCCTTGATCTTGGGATCTGCAAAAGTATCACAAAGTGCGCCGGCACGTTCCTTGGCACTGCCGGCTTGCTGATGGTCGCGTTTTGCGGTCTGGGGGTGGACGTAGAATGAAAATCCCGCGCCCTCAATCATAGGGCGGACTGACTCAATGGCCTTATCCGGGATCCAGTTCGAGGTTGCAACAGTGGCTATGGTATCGCCGGATTTTAACGGCTGCGGTTTGATCAACATCAAATAAGAATAGCAGTTTTGTATTAAAAGGTAATCTATAAAACATTCGATTTTGCTGGAAACCCGTGCTACAAAGAATAGATACATAGAATATAAACGGCAGGTACAAACGGAGGATATCGCGTGACGGAACCCGTAACTGAACAAAAACAACGCCACCCTGAAAAGGCGCATCGTCCGGACAATCCGATTCAACGGAAACCTGACTGGATCCGTGTTAAGGCGCCAAATTCAGAAATGTATCATGAAACCCGTAAAATGATGCGCAACCTGAATCTGACAACTGTCTGTGAAGAAGCGGCCTGTCCGAATATCGGTGAATGCTGGACCAAACAGCATGCGACCTTCATGATTATGGGGGAAACCTGCACCCGGGCCTGTTCCTTTTGTAATATCACCACAGGCCGGCCTGACGATCTGGATGCGATGGAGCCAACCCGTGTTGCTGTCGCTGTTCAGAAAATCGGTTTCCGCCATGTTGTTGTGACTTCGGTTGATCGCGATGACTTGCCGGATGGCGGGGCAGAACATTTTGTCAAGACGATCAATGAAATCCGCCGCCTGTCGCCTGAAACAACGATTGAGATTTTAACCCCTGATTTCAAGGGAAAATCAGGATCTGTTAAAGTTGTGGCCGAAGCCGGGCCGGATGTCTTTAATCATAATCTGGAAACCGTACCGCGGCTGTATCCGACAATCCGCCCGGGATCACGGTATTTTACATCGCTGAGTCTGCTGGATGATGTCAAGAAAACCGATCCGACGATCTTCACCAAATCCGGTATTATGGTCGGGCTTGGCGAAAGCCGTGAAGAAGTCATGCAGGTTATGGATGATCTGCGCGCCGCGGATGTTGATTTTCTGACCATCGGCCAGTATCTGCAGCCGACCCGTAAACATGCCAAGCTTGAAAAATTTGTCACCCCTGAGGAATTTAAAACCTATGAAAAAATCGCCCGCGCCAAGGGCTTTTTGATGGTTTCAAGCTCACCTTTGACCCGGTCTTCCTATCATGCGGATGAAGATTTCGAAAAACTGCGGGCGGCGCGGGAAGCAAAACTTTCCGGGGCAGTTGCGGAGTAATTATGCTGGAGCATCATGAACGCCGGATTCTGCCCTATACGGCAGAGCAGTTGTTTGATCTTGTTATTGATATTGAACGCTATCCGGATTTTATACCCTGGATACGAGGGATGCGCGTCCATGAAAAAACCGATCACACTATTACGGCGGATCTGGCGGTCGGTTATAAAATGTATGCCGAGCGTTTTACGTCAAAAGTCAAATTCACAAGACCGCATGAAATTCATGTCGAATATATCAAAGGGCCGTTACAGCAATTGTCGAATGCCTGGTCTTTTATGGATTTACCTGAAGGCGGCTGTGAGGTTGATTTCTATGTCCAGTTTTCTTTCAAATCACGGATTATGCAGTCCATCGCCAATCAGTTCTTTGACAAAGCCCTGAGCCGGATGATTGATGTTTTTGAAAAAGAAGCCCAGAACCGCTATGGTGCATAGGCTCACTCTGTCCCCGTTACGCCGATAAGATATCGTTGAGCATCGTCAAGGCCGTTTCAACCGCGCCAAGCCGGACGGCTTCGCGGTCACCGTCAAAAGCATATTGACCGGTATGGATATTGATTTCATCGCCATCCAAAACACCGATACCGAACCAGACGGTGCCGACAGGCTTGTCCTTGCTGCCGCCATCGGGGCCGGCAATGCCGGTAATGGCAACGCTGACATGGGCATCGGAATATTCCAGTGCACCAACGGCCATATAGGCGGCGGTTTCTTCGCTGACGGCGCCATGTTCACGCAGGGTTTCGACGTCTACACCCAAAAGATTGGTTTTGGCCGCGTTTGAATAGGTCACAAAACCGCATTCAACAACATCGGATGATCCGGGAATATGGGTCAGAACGCCAGTGACCAGCCCGCCGGTACAGGATTCTGCAGTGGCGATTTTCTTTCCGGCCTTGCGATAGGTTTCAACAGTATCATGCGCCAGTTTAACGATATGGTCAGGGAACATTATAAAACTCCTAATAAGGGAAGGGCAAAAACGGCTGTGCCGCAAAAGGCCAGAAAACCGGCCAGAACATCGTCAATCATAACACCGAGGCCACCGGATACATTGCGGTCAATGTGTGATATCGGCCAAGGCTTCCAGATATCAAACAGGCGGAACAGCACAAAGGCGATGGTCCATAGCCAAAGATTGGTCGCGGCCGGTATGGCGGCAATCCAGATGCCGACGACTTCATCAATAACGATCGTGCTGTTATCGTGGGACTCGGCCTTACGGTCATATATATTTGACACCAGAACCCCCACGCCGAACAGGATAACAATCCCGGCCAGCAATGCAGGAATACCGTAGAGCGCCTGAAGGCCGATGCCAAAAGGTATGGCCGCAAGACTGCCCATGGTGCCGGGGCCGGGGCGTAAAAGTCCGGCGCCAAACCAGGTCGCAAGCAGCATGGCAGGATCTTTCAGGCGGCAGCCTTCGGGCAGGGCGGTGATCCGCGGTCTTAGTTTTCCGGCAAGTTGTTTCATGACGCGTAAAGCCTTTTGTCTTTTAAATTGAAATCGTTGCAACGGCGTAGACAGCAATACCTTCTTTGCGGCCTGTAAAGCCAAGGCCTTCTGTTGTTGTGGCTTTGACGTTGATTCTATTTTCGGTTATTTGCAGGATTTCTGCAAGGCGGGTGCGCATATTATTTTTATGAGGGCCGATTTTGGGTTGTTCACAGACAATTGTGATATCGGTATGTTCCAGTGCACCACCGCGTTCGGTCAAGGCTTTTATGGCAAAGTCTAAAAATACCCGGCTGTCACGGTCTTTCCATTGTGCGTCTGATGGTGGAAAATGCTCGCCAATATCTCCCATACAAAGCGCACCCAGTAAAGCATCTGTCAGGGCATGAAGCGCGACATCCGCATCGGAATGGCCTTTTAATCTTTGGCGGAAGGGAATATCAATGCCACACAGGCGCAGCTGTGTGGCTCCCTCCGGTTCATCAAAACGGTGAACGTCATAGCCAAAGCCGGTGCGGGGCATCTTCATCTTTATTATCCTTTTGTTGTGTCAGGAAGAAAGTGGCAAGGGGCAGGTCCTCTGACCGGGTGATTTTAATATTACGGTAGTCGCCTGTAATATAGCGGACCTCTGCACCGGCCTGTTCAAAAAGACAGCTTTCTTCGGTCAGTTCCGGGTTTGTGTTTTGCTGCATTAATTCTACCAGCTTGTTATAGGAAAAACCGGTCGGTGTTTGCACGGCGCGCAGATGTTTTCGGTCAAGCGTATTTAGTGTTCGGTTATTGCTGACGGTCTTTATTGTATCGGTCATTTCAATAACCGGAACGACGGCGGGCGCCGTCTGTAGCGCGCTGCAGATATCGGTGATTAATGCGGATGTGACCAGCGGGCGGGCACCATCATGGATCAATACCCCTGCCGGCGGCGTATCGCTTAAGGCTTTTAGCCCCGTAAAGACGCTCTGGCTGCGGGTCTCACCGCCGGTTACGATGGTAAGGCGGTTCCTGTCAGCGGGCGTGAAAATATCGGCGATATAATGTTGATGGTCTTTATGAATGACCAGAATAATCCCTCCAATAAGCGGATGATCCTGAAAGGCCTGAACACTGTGGCGGATAACCGCCATACCATTAAGCGGGCAGTATTGTTTAGGGATGGCGCCGCCAAAACGGCTGCCCTGACCGGCGGCAACGATAATCGCATCATGTGAGGTTTCAGGTCGCGACATGTCATTATTGTGCGGGAAAAGCAGGGGCTGTCAATTGTTGTTTTTGCCTAAAAATTGTGCAATAGTGGCGCTGCACAAAAAACAGGCAGATAAATGACCGCACAGCCAGAACAGCAAGCGCCCTTATGCGCTGAGATCAGCCTTGAGGATATCACGACGGCCGTGATTATCTTTGATACGGCGCAAAGACCCGTGCAGGCAAATCTGGCGGCGCAGACGATTTTGCAATTGGGGCAAAAGACGATTTATACCGAATATCAAAACAGGCAATATCCCCTCCTGTGCAGCCTGAGCCAGGCGGTAGAAAATGCAGCGCGCCGTCAGGTTAAAACGGTTTATGATCGTTGTGAAATTGGGGAGCATTGTATTGATTATACGCTGACCCGGTTGGAAGACGGGCGGATCATTTGCGAATTTCACCGTATCATAGATAACAATGCGGCCAGCAATAAGGCTTCGCTTGAATGGACGGCGCATATGCTGGGCCATGAATTGCGAACGCCGATTGCAGGGATTAAAGGGGTTGCGCAGCTTTTGGCTTTAAAACAGCAAACGGACGCAGATAATGAACTGCTGGATATGCTGCACCATGAAGTCGAGCGGATTGAAAATCTGTCACGAAGCTTTGATATTTTTTCCGGTGTTCAGCCGATGACGCCAAAACCTTTGAATATTCATGAGTTGCTTGATCAGGCTGCGGTTCATATACCTGAACGGATAGAAATCATCCGGGCCTATGATCCGTCATTACCGATGCTGGAAGGCGAAAAATCGCTTTTACAAATGATGTTTTTGAATCTGATAAAGAATGCGGCAGAGGTGCTGACAGATACCTCGGCACCAAAGATCCGGATTGTGACCGGTTACGATGCCGATTTCAGGCAGGAAGCGGTGCGCTATCCCTATAAAATTGAGATATGTGATAATGGTCCCGGTATTCCGTCAGAGCATCTGGATCAGATTTTTCAGCCCTTTTTCACGACCCGGCCAAAGGGACAGGGCATCGGCCTTGCCTTGGTCCGACAGATTGTTGAGGCCCATAAAGGCGTCGTGCGGGTTTTTTCTGAACCGGGCAATACACGGTTTATTATTAACTTTAATACAAATGGATAAACACCTATGAATAAACGAATTTTGCTTGCCGATGATGATGATACGCTTCGGGCTGTTTTGGCCCGATCGTTGGAGCATGCCGGCTATGATGTGACCATAACCGCCGATGGCGCAGAGGCGTTGGAAGCGGTTAGAACAGGTGTCTTTGATGCGGCTGTTCTTGATATTATGATGCCGCATTTATCGGGTCTGGATGTCATGTCGAAGATCCGCCCTTATGCAGCGGATATGCCGGTCATCCTGATCAGTGCCAATGCCAGCTTTACAACAGCGATCAAGACAAAGCAGGCCGGTGCATTTGACTATCTGCCCAAGCCGTTTGATTTAACCGTGCTGAATGAGACTGTTGACCGAGCCTGTGCGTCTGTGTCCGCAACGAAAGAAATGTCTGAAGAGGTCGTGGCCACGGATGGTATTGAGCTTTTGGGAAAATCTCCGGCAATGCAGGTGGTTTTTCGGACAATTTCACGGCTGACCCAGTCTGATCTGTCCGTGCTGATCACCGGTGAATCCGGCACGGGTAAGGAAGTCGTTGCCCGTATGGTGCATCAGCATTCAAAACGTAAGAACAAGCCATTTGTCGCCATTAATATGGCGGCCATCCCCTCCGGCCTGATTGAAAGTGAGCTTTTTGGTCATGAAAAAGGCGCCTTTACCGGCGCGGACCGCCGCAAAACCGGGCGTTTTGAACAAGCAGCCGGCGGCACCCTGTTTTTTGATGAAATCGGTGATATGCCGCTGGAGGCGCAAACCAGATTGCTGCGGGTATTGCAGGAGGAAGAATTCTCCCCACTGGGCAGTGAACGGGTTTTGACAAGTGATGTACGGATCATCTGCGCGACCCACCGAAACCTGAAAAAACGGGTGGCCGAGGGTAAATTCCGCGAAGATCTGTATTACCGGCTGAATGTTATTCCGATCATGGTCCCACCGCTGCGCGAACGGCGTGAAGATATCCCCGATCTGGCCCGGCATTTTTTAAAGCAGCTTGATACAGGGCTGTGCTTTTCTGATGCGGCGCTAAAAGCCCTGCAGGATTATGACTGGTCCGGTAATATACGGGAATTAAAAAATCTGATTGCGCGGTTGTCGGTTCTATCGCCGGATCAGAAGATCGGCAGCAGCATCGTTCGTCAGGAATTGACCGAAAGCACTGCATCGCCTGTGCGCCCGGATGAAAGCATTGATTTTGCAACGGATATTGCCGGTAAACTTGAAGAATATTTTGATGATCTGCATCAAAATGCCCGTCCCGGCACTTTATATCCCGAAGTGATCAGCAATGTAGAGCGGCCATTGATTGAACTGACCTTAAAAGCGACGAACGGTAATCAAATACAGGCCGCACGCATTCTGGGCTTGAACCGGAATACATTGAGGTCCAAAATACGGGCGCTTGATCTTAACGTCGTGAGAAAGTAGCAGGATGCCGGAGATAAAATCCATAGGCCCGTCAGGGCAGAATGAAAGCTGGCCCCACCGGGTCATTAACCGAATTCTGGCGATCTGGCCGTCACGTGCGGCTGTCCTGTTTATCATGGCGGCCTCTGTGATATCAGGGATCGCAACCTATGCCGTTATGACCCGTACGCCCGAGGCGACGAGTACGGTATTCTGGCTGATCAATCTGGATCTGGGCCTGTTTCTTATTCTGGCCGCGTTGGTCGCAGGGCAGATCACCCGGTTATGGGCAGAGCGTAAAAAAGGCCTGGCCGGATCGCAGTTGCATGTCCGTCTGGTGTTTATCTTTGGTCTGCTGGCCGCCGCGCCGGCCATTCTGATGACATTGTTTTCGGCGGCGTTCTTTTACTTCGGGGTTCAGGCCTGGTTCAGCGATCGTGTGTCGACAGCTGTGCAGGAATCTCTGGTCGTGGCGGAAGCTTATCTGAATGAACATCAGCAGGTTATGCGCGCCGATGTGCTGGCGATGGCCAATGATCTTGATCGTGAAGCGGCTATTCTTACCGATAACTCTGATGCGATGAGCAGTTTTGTTCAAACCCAGTCTCAATTGCGTAACTTGTCCGAGGTGCTGGTCTTTACCTCATCCGGGCGGGTTTTGGCGCGCTCACGTCTGGCCTTTACGCTGGAATTTGATCCGATCCCTCAAAAACTGATGGACCGGGCCCGCAGCGGTGAAGTGGTGCTTTTGGTCAGTGATCAGGCGGATGCACAGGACCGGGTGAGGGCGCTGGTCAAGCTTGATCAATATGTGGATACCTTCCTGCTTGTCGGGCGGCTGGTCGATTCCAAAGTCATCAATCACCTTACTCATGCCCGGGATGCCGTTGCCGGTTATACGGAACTGGAAGGACGACGATCATCGTTTCAGCTGTCGATCACCTTTATGTTCGTGGCGGTGGCTCTGCTTTTGCTGTTGGTGGCTGTCTGGTTCGGTCTTGTTTTTGCCGGGCAGTTGGCCAGACCGATTTCGCAATTGATCACGGCAGCGGAACGCGTACGTTCCGGTGATCTTGGTGCACGGGTTGATTATACCGATCAGGATGATGAACTGGGGCAGCTTGGGCGGTCCTTTAACCGGATGACCTCTCAGCTTGCCGGTCAGCGCGAAGAACTCATGCAGGCAAACCGCCTGATTGATGAACGCCGGCGTTTTATGGAGGCCGTGCTGGCCAGTACCTCATCAGGTATTGTTGGTCTGGATTCCGACCGTAAGATTAAACTGGCCAATCCCGCGGCGGCCGAGCTGTTTGGTGTGGATGTCGATGAACTGGTCGGGCAAAAGATTGATACTGTTTTTCCTGAAGTCGTCGAAATACTAAACAAAAGCAAATCAAAATCGAACGGCAAGGCCCGGACCTATGAGCTGGAATACCAATCTGCCGAAGGGGGCAAGTATATATTCTCGCTCCGGATTACGGCCGAGGACGGTGATAAATCAAACGGTCAGGTGCTGACATTTGATGATGTCACGCCATTGGTCGCAGCCCAGCGCAAAGCGGCATGGTCTGATGTGGCGCGCAGGATCGCCCATGAAATTAAAAACCCGCTGACTCCGATCCAGTTGTCTGCGGAGCGGCTTAACCGGAAATACCTGCCGCAGATCAAGGATGATCCGGAAAGCTTTACAAAATGTACCGAAACGATTATCCGGCAAGTCACCCAGATTGGCCGCATGGTCAATGAATTTTCGGATTTTGCCCGTTTGCCCGAAGCCATGAAGGCAGAACAGAATGTCGCCGAAATCGGTCAGGAAGCCGTCACCCTGCAAAAACAGGCCTATCCGAATATCAGATTTGATTTTAAACCGTCAGATAAGAAGATCATGGCCCAGTGCGATGCCGGGCAAATATCACAGGTGCTGACCAATCTGTTGCAGAATGCCGTTGATGCGATCAGCGAAAATCAGGAAAAAGGTCAAATCAGCCTTCACATTGAACAGGAAAATAACGATATCCTTATGGTGATTGAAGATAACGGGCCGGGTTTACCGCAGGATGCGATGGCGCATTTGACCGAACCCTATGTTTCGACCCGTAAAAAAGGCACGGGGCTCGGCCTTGCCATTGTCAAAAAGATCCTTGATGACCATAATGGCAGTATTGCTCTGGAAAATAAATCGACAGGGCATGGGGCCCGCATAACCATACGGTTTGAGAAATAAGAAGATGAGCACAGAAACGCCGACAGATATATTGATCGTTGATGATGAAGACGATATCCGCATGCTGATTGAAGGCCTGCTGGAAGATGAAGGCTATAAAACGCGTGAAGCGGCTAACTCCGATCAGGCGCTGGCAGCTATTGCCGAAAAAAGACCGGATCTGGTCATTCAGGATATCTGGCTGGAAGACAGCGCGCTTGACGGGCTACAGATTTTGGAAGAACTCCGCGATATGGATCCTGATCTTCCGGTTATTATGATCAGCGGCCATGGCACAATTGAAATGGCTGTATCCGCGCTGCATAACGGGGCTTATGATTTTATTGAAAAACCGTTTAAATCCGATCGTCTGTTGATGCTGGTGAAACGGGCGCTGGAATCGGTGGCCCTGCGGCGGGAAAATAAGCGCCTGCGCCAACGGCAATCCGGCATGGCTGATTTGAAGCTGAACGGCCAATCACCAAAAATCAGACAAATTCAGCAAACCATTGAACGGGTCGGGCCGACAGAAAGCCGGGTTTTGATTACCGGCGCGCCTGGTACGGGCAAAGAGGTCGCCGCGCGGCTGATCCATAACCAGTCGCCACGGGCCGAAAACCCCTTTGTTATTCTGAACTGCGCCCTGATGACCCCCGACCGCATGGACGAGGAATTATTTGGTATCGAGGAAAATGGTGTTGTCCGTAAAAACGGCCTGCTTGAACAGGCGGATGAGGGGACTTTGTTTTTGGATGAAGTGTCAGATATGCCGCTGGAGACACAAGGCAAAATACTGCATGTGTTGATAGATCAAAGCTTTACACGGATCGGCGGTAACAGCCGCATTGATGTTGATGCCCGTATCATTGCCGCGACCAATCAAAATCTGCAGAACAGAATTGCCGACGGTAAATTCCGCGAAGATCTGTATTATCGTTTAAATGTTGTGCCTTTGCCGATGCCGCGCCTGAGTGAACGGCGCGACGATATTCCGGAGTTGATTGACTATTTCGTAACACGGATTGCCCATGAAAACGGTGTTCGACCGCTCCGTTTTTCAGAAGAAGCGATCATTTTCCTGCAGGGCTATAGCTGGCAGGGCAATATCCGTCAGCTTCGAAATGTGATTGAATGGTCGCTGATTGTAAATGCCGGCGACGATGAATCCGGTGAAATGAGTGTCGAGATGCTGCCGCCCGAAATCCGCGGCGCCAAGGATGCTGACAACGGCCCGGCGGCGCAGGCCTATGCCGAGTTGATGACAAAATCACTGCGTGATGCACGCCATTTGTTTGAACGTGAATATCTAAAGGCACAGATCGAACGTTTTAACGGAAATATATCGCGTACCGCGAAATTTGTGGGTATGGAGCGTTCAGCCCTGCATCGGAAAATAAAAATGCTGGGCTTGGCAGAAGAGAATGAGGTAGAGTTAAATGGATGAAACGCACCTGAAATGCTTTAAGGAAAAATTGAAATGAAAGTTATCGTATGTGGGGCCGGGCAGGTCGGTGCCAATATTGCGGCATATTTGTCCCAGGAAGATAACGAAGTCACCGTTATTGATATCAATCAACAACTGATTGCTGAAATTAATGATCATTTGAATGTCAGCGGTATTGTCGGCAATGCCTCGCATCCCAATGTGCTGGAGCAAGCCGGCGCGGATGATGCCGAGATGATTATTGCTGCGACCCATACCGATGAAATAAATATGGTCGCCTGTCAGGTCGCTCATAGTATCTTTCACACGCCTAAGAAAATAGCCCGTGTCCGTCAGCAGGTTTATCTGGATCCGGCCTGGAGCACGTTATTCAGCCGGGACCATATGCCGATTGACCTTATTATTTCCCCGGAAGTCGAAGTCGCGCAGGCGATCATGCGCCGTTTGAATACGGCCGGGGTCTTTAATTTGAATATCTTTGGCGGCGGCAAAATAAGCCTTGCCAGTGTTGTCTGTGCGCGGGATTGTCCGATACTGAATACCCCCCTTAAGCATTTAACCCCGCTTTTTCCCAATCTGTTGGTCGAGGTCGTGTCCATTCTGCGCGGCGATGAAAAAATTATTCCAACGGATAATGAAGTTATCCTTCCCGGTGATGAGGTTTATTTTGTCTGTGCGACAGATCATCTAAAGCGTTGTCTGGAGGCTTTTGGTAAGAAAAGCCCGTCAGCGCGGCGGGCGATTATTATTGGCGGCGGTAATATCGGTTTGTTACTTGCGAAACAGATTGAACAACATCACCCGGATATTGATGTGCGGTTGATTGAGAAAAATCTGCAACGTGCCCATTTCGTATCACAGATGTTGTCCAAGACACTTGTCCTTCACGGTGATGGTTTAAGTCGCCAGATTATGGAAGAGGCAAATTCCGAATCGACCGAGGTGGTTATCTCGGTTATGGATAATGATGAGGCGAATATCCTGTCATCATTGATGGCCAAGCAGTATGGCAGTGAACGTTCGATCACGCTGATCAATAATACCGGTTATGTTCCCTTGATTGCCGCGATGGGAATCGACGCGATTGTAAGCCCGCGCTCTATAACAGTATCTTCAATTTTGCAGCATGTGCGTAAGGGACGGATTATTGCAGCGCATAGTTTGCGTGATGGTTATGCGGAAGTGATGGAGATCGAAGCCCTTGAAACTTCTAGTATTATTAACATTCCGTTTAAAGATTTAAAGCGCCCTAAGAATACAATTATCGGTGCAATCCTGAGGGGCGATGAGGTCTTGATTCCAAAACCAGAAACTGTTATAAGACCTAATGACAGGGTCATTATTTTGGCAGATCATACAAGGGTTCGAGAAGTGGAAATGATGTTTGCTGTCAGACCGGAATATTTTTAAAGCAACCACCTATACAAAAGTATAGGGCCGAAAATGCAAAAAATTAACACTTTTTGCGAAAAACACTTGTGTTGTTTCTAAAAATTAGTATTAAGAAACTATAGATTATAGTTATTTTCGAACAATTAAAATATGAAACAGGTTATAAAAAATGTCTGAACGTCAACAAAGCCTCCAAGATACATTCTTAAATGCCATTCGTAAGGAAAAGGCTTCGGTCACAATTTTCCTGGTCAATGGTGTGAAGCTTCAAGGTACAGTAACCTGGTTTGATAATTTTTCTATGTTGCTTCAGCGGGATAATCACGTTCAATTGGTTTATAAACACGCGATTTCAACGATATGTCCGACAACGCCGATTAAAATTTATGGCGAAGAAGTGACCTGCCCGCCAGATTATGATTGAAACGCTCTGTAAGTATTGTATCTATAGAGCATGACAACACATGCATGCGTTATTCAGCCTTATTTAAAAAAGCCCGCCCCGACGGAAGAGGGCGCAACTGCGGTCATTCGTGATCCCGCCTATCAGCTTAATGAAGCGGTCAATCTGACGCAGGCGATTAACCATATCGAACTGATCAAAGCGGATATCGTGCCCTTGTCCAAACAGGAGCCGGGCACGCTTTTGACCAAAGGGCATCTGGAAAGCTGGAAAAACTATATCGAGGCAGAGAAAATTGATCTGGTTGTTGTCAATCACAGCCTCAGCCCGATTCAGCAGCGTAACCTTGAACGGATCTGGAAAACCAAGGTTATTGACCGCACCGGGCTTATTCTGGAGATATTCGGGGCCCGGGCCAATACCAAAGAAGGTAAGCTTCAGGTCGAGCTTGCCGCCTTGACCTTTCAACGCTCACGCCTTGTGCGCTCCTGGACACACCTTGAACGGCAGCGGGGCGGGCTTGGCTTTGTCGGTGGCCCCGGGGAAACCCAGATCGAGATTGACCGCCGCCTGATCAGCGAGAAAATCAATAAATTAAAAGAAGAACTTGAGAAAGTCCGTCAAACCCGAAAACTGCAGCGTAAAGCGCGCAGTGATGTGCCGTACCCGATTGTCGCGCTGGTCGGCTATACCAATGCCGGAAAATCGACCCTGTTCAATACAATGACCGGCGCCGATGTCTTTGCCAAGGATCTGTTATTCGCAACATTGGATACAACGATGCGGGCCGTGGATCTGGAGCCGCATCTGCGGGTTATTTTATCAGATACGGTCGGCTTTATTTCTGATTTGCCGACCCATCTGGTCGCGGCGTTCCGGGCAACGCTGGAGGAGGTCGAGGAAGCTGATATTATCCTGCA
>JBNJDW010000004.1:0-21315 GCA_051745265.1 Pseudomonadota bacterium | reverse complement strand
TGGTGGCCAGTCCGTCGATTGCTGATGTCGGTGTTCTGCGGTCCAACCGCCTGTATGTGGTGGGGCGTGCGATTGGCGATACCAATGTGCTGGCGTTTGATGATGCCGGAAATGTTCTGGCCGAGATTTCAGTCCATGTCCGTATTGATGAAAAGACTTTGAAAGAAACCATTGGCAGTTTTTTCCCTGATGAAGAGGTGACTGTTAAAACCGTTGGTGACAATATCGTTCTGACCGGGCGGGTTTCGACCCCCGCGGTTGCCAATCAGGTGCGCGATCTGACCAATCGTTTTTCCGTGAACGCCGATGAAGAGATTATCGATCTGATGAAAGTCGCCGGCGAGCAGCAGGTGATGTTAAAGGTTAAAATCGTTGAAGCGGATCGCTCGACATTGCGTGAGCTTGGCGTTGATATGGACTTTAATGTGGGTGATATTGCAACAGATACGGTTGGCGGGGCTCTTGACAGTATTTCCGGTACAGGGCTGACGGCGGCAAATCCTTTTGCGCAGGGCGCTCTCTTCGTTTCTGATAATGATAACCTGGGTGTTCTTAACCTGCGGGCGCTGGAACGTGATGGTCTGGTCAACACTCTGGCAGAACCAAACCTGACGGCCATTTCAGGCGAAAGCGCGGGTTTCCTTGCCGGGGGTGAGTTCCCGGTTCCTACCGGTGTTGATGATCAGGGCCGTATCCAGATTGTCTTTAAGGAATTCGGTGTGTCGCTTGATTTCCGTCCGATTGTCATGTCGAAGGATCGGATCAGTCTGCAACTGGCAGCGGAAGTGTCGGCACTGGCGCAACAGGACAGTATATCCTTGGGCGAGGGTGTGAGCATTCCCGGTTTGACCGTACGCCGCGCCAATTCAACAGTTGAAATGGGCAGCGGCAGCAGCCTGATGATTGCCGGACTGATCCAGTCCGAGACGACCAATGCCTTAAATGGTTTGCCGGGCATCAGTGATCTGCCGATCATTGGCGATCTGTTTAAATCCAAATCCTTTGCCCGCGATGAAAGTGAGCTTTTAATTATCGTCTCACCATATCTGGTTACGTCCTATGCCGAAGCCGAGGCCGAGGCCGAAGTAACAACGCCTGATACTGATGAAAAAAGCGGTAATGCTTTGGCAGAGCGTTTTCAATTCACAATGAACCGGGCGTATTCTAACCGTTTGCCCGAAGATCTGGAAACCGGCCCGGAATTTGGCTATCTTATAGATTAAGGGGATAACATGCGTCATTTTATTGTAATCGGAACCTGTCTGTCTGCCTTGACGCTGGGGGCGTGTACCATGGCAACCCCAACACAGGTCAGTGTGGATCGCATTACGATTGATCAGACTGTAGAAACAAGCGTGATGGACCGCCGCCAGATTACGCCCAATGTGCTCAGCCGGATTGCGGATGATTATAAGAAAACAGATGAAACCGGCCTGCGGGTGTTGGTTTCGTATCCCGAGGATATTTCTGGTGCAAAGGCCGAAGCAAACGTACTGGCCCGGAAATACAGCCATGTTTTGAAAGATAAAGGTGTTAATAACCTTGATGTTGAAACGGTGCCCTCCGGGCATGCATCCTATGACAGCCGGGTCCTGGTCTCTTATAAAGGTTTGAAAGCCGTGGCGCCTGAAGACTGCCCGCGCATTACGGGGATTTCCGGCGCAGAAAGTGTTCATGATGTGAAAAGCTATAAAATCGGTTGCGAGCATATGCGCTCGGTCAGTAAAATGGTCAGCGATCCCAAGGATCTTCTGGGCCGGTCCGGCGCGCGTGATGGCGATGCCCGCAGAGCCGGTACCGTTGTCGAGCGTTACCGGTCAGGTGAAGAATTTGAACCTCTGGACACAACATCGGCAAGCGGGTTAGGGGAGTAAGAATGGTTGAAGGCGTAAAGAAAGACGCTGTATTGCTGCCAACGGCGAAGATTGATGTTTTCGCGGCCGCTGAAGATACGCAGAAAATCATGCAGGAACTGCGGGAAGACTGGCGTTTTGCCCGGGTTGAGATTGACGTCGAAGCCGGTGACATAGATGCGGCGATTGAACGATACGCAGAATACAGTTCACCCGATCTGGTGATTATTGGCACGGATGATATCAGCGGCACGTTTATTGAAAAACTGGGGGTTCTGGCCGGTCATTGCATTGAAGGTACGGAGGCTGTGGTTATCGGCCCTGAAAATGATGTTCAGCTTTACCGTCAATTGGTCGGGCTGGGGGTCAGGGATTATCTGGTGCGTCCGATTGACGCCGAGGATATGGTCGGTGTGATTGCCCATGCGTTGTTTGAGAAAAAAGGTATTTCAGAAAGCCGTTTGATCGGTGTAATCGGTGCGATGGGCGGGGTTGGTACGACCAGCATTGCCCAGATGCTGGCCTGGGATATAGCCGAAGAGCTAAAACAGAAAACCATGTTGATGGATGCCGCCGGTGGCTGGAGCACGCTTGGCGTCAGCCTGGGAATTGAACCTTCGGCGACGCTTGCCGAATGTGTCAAAAACGCCGTTGATGGCAGCGAAGAAGATATTGAACGGGTTTTCTCCGAAGTATCACCAAATCTGACTGTTTTTGCCTGCGGCGGGGATGATATGATCCGTTATGCCGTTGATGGCGATCAATATGAAAAAGCAGTTGATCGTATTATGACGACTTTTCCGGTTGTTGTTGTGGACCTGTCATGCGCCCCGGCTGATGTTTCTCACCGGATGATCGAACGGGCGCATGACATTCTGATTGTGACCACAACAGGCTTGACGTCGCTGCGTTCCGCACGAGCTTTATTAAAAGAGGTCAAAGCATTACGGGGCGAGAAAAACAAAGTGATTGATCTTGTCGTGAATAAGAAAGGTCAGTTCGGGGCAAAGGAAATTTCCGAAGCGGATATTGAAACCGCGCTTGAACACAAGCCGGAAGCCTATATCCCGTATCTGCCCGATGTTTTTACCGAAACCGAAGCCACCGGCAAGCCGCTGGCCGAAGCCAAAGGCGGTAGTGATGTAACCATGCGCCTGCTGAATGTTGCAGAACATGCATCCGGCCATGAAAAATCATTACAAGGTAAAGCGGCGAAAGCTGAAGGTTCGGTGCTGGATAAATTATTGGCAGGCTTCAAGACAAAGGGGTAAGGAATAAAACGTGTTTGGAAAAAAGGGTGCAGACGAAAATAAGAAAAAGCCGCGGGACGCGAAAGCGCCAAAGCCTGAGCAAACGGTAAAAACGGAAAAACCGGCAGAGGCCCCGTCGCAATCCCCTGTGGCCAAAAAACCGTCACCTTCTAAAAGTATTGAAGAAAAGCCAGAGACAGAGCCGGAAACGGCCAAACCGGAAAATACAGAAAAACCTAAGAAAATTACCGCACCTGATCTGCCGTCTGATAAGCCCGCATCTGACGGTCCGCGAAAAAATTCACGCATTGAACGCGCCCGGAAAAGGATCTGGGCCGATCTTCGTGACGGGATTGATTTGAAATCATTGTCGCGGATGGATTCCGAAGCGGCGCGCGAAGAAATCCAGTCGGCGGTGACGGAAATTGCCCAGTTCCGTTCGCTTGATCTGACCAAGGGAGAGCTTGTCCAGGTCGCGAAAGAAGCAGCGGATGATATGCTCGGCTTTGGCCCGCTGGAAGAATTGCTTGAGATGGATGGTATCGCCGATATCATGATCAATGGCCCGAAAACGATTTATGTCGAGCTTGATGGTAAAATCCAGACCGCTGATATTGAATTTCGTGATGATCAGCACCTGTTGACAGTCTGTCAGCGGATTGTCGGCGTGATTGGCCGCAGGGTCGATGAATCCAGCCCGATTTGTGATGCGCGTCTGCCCGACGGTTCGCGGGTTAATGTGATTATTCCGCCCCTGTCAGTTGACGGCGCGTCAATGACCATTCGTAAATTTGCCAAGGAAAAGCTGACCCTTGAAAAACTGGTCGGTTTTGGATCGATGACGCCGACCTGCGCTGAAATGTTGAAAATTATCGGTGCCTGCCGGGCCAATGTTCTGGTCTCCGGCGGTACGGGGTCCGGTAAAACGACGATGCTGAACTGTCTGACCCGCTATATCAATCTGGGGGAACGGATTGTGACCTGTGAAGATGCCTGTGAATTGCAGCTTCAACAGCCCCATGTTGTCCGGCTTGAAACTCGTCCGCCCAATCTGGAAGGGGCAGGGGAAGTGGCCATGCGCGATCTGGTCAAAAACTGTCTGCGGATGCGTCCTGACCGTATTATCGTGGGTGAGGTTCGCGGGCCTGAGGCCTTTGATCTGTTGCAGGCGATGAATACCGGCCATGATGGCTCAATGGGCACGGTTCACGCCAACAACCCGCGTGAAGCTGTTTCACGGATGGAAAACATGATTGCCATGGGCGGCCTTAACCTGCCTATTCAGGCGGTGCGGGAACAAATTTCCTCTGCCGTTAATGTTATTGTTCAGGTTCAACGCCTGCGCGATGGTTCGCGTAAGGTCACGCATATTACCGAGATCACCGGTATGGAAGGCGAAGTCGTGACCATGCAGGACCTGTTCCGTTTTGAATACGAAGGCGAAGATGAATTTGGCCGCATTATCGGCACACAGAAATCTTCCGGGCTGCGGCCAAAACTGTACGAACGCGCCCGGGAATACGGGCTTGAAAAACAGCTTCTTGATGCGATGGAGGAAGCTTATAACTGATGACGGTAACCGTTCAAATTACATTGGTCATTGTTCTGGCCATAATCGGGGCGGCAACGGTCTTTGCCCTTAAGGCAAATGCCCGTGCGCAGCGCCGCACACAGTTGATGACTGTCATAACGGGCGGTGCCAAAACAGAAAACAAAAAAGGTGATGACAAAGACAGGCAGCTTTCGCGTAAGCGCGAAGAAATCGCCAGAAAACTAAAAGAAGCAGGTGAAGAACAGCCTAAGAAAAAGGGCAAACCCGGCATTAAAGAAATGTTGCTGCAGGCGGGCTTTGATGTGCCGATCAGCCGGTTTTGGATTGCATCACTGATTTTTGGAACTTTGGTGACTCTACCGCTTCTTTCAACGGGCATCCCGCAGATCGCCAAAATTTTTCTGGCCTTTACGGCTTATTTCGGGTTACCGCGCTTTTTCCTGAAATGGCGCTCGGGCCGTCGTCAGCGTAAATTCCTCGAAGGCTTTGCCGATGCGCTGGAGGCGATGATCAGACTTTTGCAGGCCGGTATGCCTGTATCCGAGGCGATTGCCATGGTCTCCCGCGAATATGAAGCGCCCATTGGTGATGAAATGCGTCATATCTATGATGATCAGAAAATCGGTATTCCTTTGGGTGAGGCGGCGGAACGCTGTGCAAAGCGCATGCCGCTGACAGAGGTCAAAATGTTTGCCACCGCCATACAGATCCAATCTGAAACCGGCAGTAGCCTTAGCGAAGTTCTGGCCAATCTGGCCGCGGTCATCCGCGCCCGTTTTCGCCTAAAGCGTAAAGTCCGGGCCCTGTCGTCTGAGGCGAAAGCCTCAGCCATGATTATTGGCGCTTTGCCAATTCTGGTCGCAGGTGGCTTGTATCTGGTCAATCCTGATTATATTTCCCTGTTGTTTACAGAACCGAAAGGCAAACTTATGGCCACCGGCGCTGTGATGTGGATGGCGATGGGGGTGCTTGTCATGCGTCAGATGATTAACTTTAAGGTATAGCTGAATGTTCGGTATTTCGTCAGATTTGCTTATTATTATTTTCAGCGCCTTGCTGGCGGCGGGCACTGTGCTGGCGATTGCCCTGCCGCTTGTGCTGCGGTCCGAGAAAAAACAAAAATACCGCGCCGTCATAGAAAAGAAACGCCGTGACCTGTTCAAACAGACCCGTGATGAAACAGAGATCCGCGGATCGGCGCCGGTTGATCGTTCGGCAGCGCAATCATTAAATACGATGTACCGGTTACAGAAGCTGGCCGGTAATGCCAGTATTAAAGCCCGCAATCTGATGCTGTCCGCTGGTATACGGAATCCCAAAGCACCATTATACTATCTGCTGGCCCGTATCGCACTGCCCGTGATCTTTTGTCTGGTGGCCATGATGTTCCTGTCAGGTATGGAGAGCGACCTTTCAGAGGGGGTAGAGCTGATGATACTCGGGCTTTCCGGTGTAGCCGGTTTTTACCTGCCGCGGATTCTGGTTAAGAATACGGCGGATAAACGGCAGGAGGAAATTGGCTTTGCTTTTCCGGACTCTCTGGACATGATGCTGATTTGTGTGCAGGGCGGTGTCGGTATTGAGGCTGCGATCAATAAAATTGCCGATAACGTTGCCGATCATTCTGAAGTGCTTGCTGAAGAGCTGGGGCTTCTCAGCGCCGAGCTTGGTATGCTCAATGACAGAAAAGCAGCCTTTATGGGCTTTGCGACCCGTGCGGGCAGCGGATCAGCCCGTTCTTTTGCGACCGCAATGCTGCAGGCCGAACAATATGGTACATCGGTCAGTAAGGCCATGCGCGTTCTGGCGGATGAACAGCGTGATGCCCGTATGGCCGAGGCGGAACGCAAAGCCGCCTCGTTGCCGCCAAAGCTGACCGTGCCGATGATCCTGTTTTTCTTACCGGCCCTTTTTATTACCATCCTGGGACCGGCATTTTTACAGTAAAAAACAAGATTTAGATCACGTCCGGCAACTTATTTATTCAAGAGATTTTGGCTTTGATTGAATATTCTTGTGCAGATCGGTGACAAGATCAATATTCGCGGCGATGATATCCCGTTCCGGTGCCATGACGTAAGCTTTACGAAGCAGGGTCAGGGCTTCATCAAAATAGCCCTGATGGGTAAGGTTTAACGCCAGATTGTTCATCACGGTAATCGGTTGCCCCTGCCAGGCTTCCAGCGCCTCGCGATAATACTCTTCGGCGACGGTATGCATACCCTGCGCATCCATTGAAACACCGATCAGATTAAGGATCTGCGGATCGAGCTCAACGGTGTCTGGCGAGTCAAGCATATCTTGCAACAGGCCCTCGGCCTCCTTAAAACGGCCCATTTCCAGTGTTGAGGAGGCGTGCTCCAATAAGATAAGAGGGTCAACCGGGTCTGCTGACTTTTTATCTTTTGCATCAACAAAAGGAGCCAGAACAAGGACGGCACGTTCGGCATTTCCGGTTTTTCTGAGAACATAGGCATAATTCAATGCGGTTTGCGGATCCCGGCTATCCTGACGGTACAGTTTTTCATAGGAAATTAACGCCTCGTCGGTGTTGCCATCGGTTATGGCCTGTTTGGCCGCAGTCTCAAGACGTTCATTTGTTGTTTCTGTATTTTCGCTTTGACGGGCTGTTGGCTGACCGTCAATATGAGCTTCACAGCCTGCAAGCGCAAGGCAGAAGACCATGGCTGTCATGAGTATAGGTTTACGCATTTATTCTGTTCCTTCTTCGGGAAAACCATTTTGTGACCCGGCGGCCTGGGGCGGCGGTTGAATAATGACTTGCGGTTGATCTCCACCACCCTGATTGACGGCGCTGCCACCGCCTGTATTACCTGTGCTACCGCCGCCGATTGAACTGCCGCCCGCGGGCTGTGAAGATGTGTTCACTTCATAGCAGCCATCCGGGCAGTAATATGTACCGCGGCTCAGGCAGTCACCGCTGCCGGCACCGCTTTCGCAAAGACGCCGGATGCTAATATATTTGCCCTGGCGTTCATTAACCACGATGTCCCGTTTATAGATAATCTTGCCATTTTGGCTGATGACAACCAAAGACGTCACACCGGGCGCGCCGGGGCGTATTAAAAGGCGTCTGGAATTTTCAACATCAATGGCGGCATGTTCCGGATGGCTCAAAATTATGCTGGCGGCATCTTCATCAAGCTCGACAATTTCGACCATATTCGGGGCAAGCTTTAACGGCCCTGTTGTCTGATACTCTATAACGGGTTCAGAACTTGCCGTTGTCTCGGATGCTGTGATCACCGAGTCGCCGTTCGCGAGACTTGCCTGCGGACCCATTACAAGGCCAGCCAATAATAAAACTGCTGGTAGTGTTTTGTTAAGTTTAATCATTTATCCTGAACTCCTTGAACTTTATGATGCCCGATGCGTTGGCAAAAGGCAAACAGTCAATTAAGATAGAGGGCGAAAATATTACGCATTTTTAACATAACTGTTGACGAAACAAGTGGGATAAGCTATCCTGCTGTAGACTCGTATAAAATAACTTTAGATCTGTATTATACAATATTTTCTGTTGAGAAAAATCAGGTACAGATGTAAAAGAAGATTCATTACTGGAAAGGATGAAATACTATGGCGAATACGGCACAAATGAGCGGGAACAACACAATTACAGTGGCCGATCCCGGCGATCAATCCATGACAGTCTCGCTGGCAGACGGTCAGAACCTTGTTCTGGACTTTAATCCTGCAGATGTCGAGACGATGGCATTGAATGATGACGGCGCTCTTGTGGTTGTCTTCCAGAACCAGACGGTTCTTGTTGTCGAAAACGCAGAACATCTTTTCAACGGCACCGGCGAAGCGCAGGTTGCCTTTGCCGATGGCCAGAGTGTCGAATCCTTTGGTATTGCATCCTCTGAAGCTGTCGCGCAGATTGAACCGGCAGCAGGCGTTGAGGTCATAGATTCAGAAGCCTTCGGCAGTGCCACCGATGGTTTTTCGATTGAGACTTCAATGGATGAAGCCACGCTGATTAATGCGCCGGAAGCCGGACAGCAGGAGGTTGTTGAACTACAGCGAGGCGAAGAATATCAGTTTACCTTTGCTCAGGATCAGCTTCAGTCTGTAGAAGAGCAGGGCGAACAGCTTGTTATTACCTTTGATGATGACGGTGTTCTGGTTATTCCGAATTACAGCGCTGCGGTTGAAGGTGACGAAGACGCGGCGGTTGTTCTTAATGAAACAGGAACGCCATTCAGTCTTGCCGAAGCCGAACAGTTCCTTGAGCTTGCCCAACAGATGGATCAGATTGAACCTGCTGCCGGTGAACCGGGTGCGGGTGGTGGCGCTGCAAACACCGGTTTTGGTTTTGGCAGTGCTTTTACAGCTGATCCTTTTGAAACAGAACCTGCAATCGGTGTTATTAATCCGACAGCATTGAATTATAACGCGCCAGAGCCAGAGTTGTTTGTAGAAATTACAGAAAGCAGCGCCCCTGTTGGGGAGCCGGAAATCTCCGTTTCTGATCAGATTGTTTTTGAGGACGGTTCGATTGATCTGCAGTTTGATGTGCAGCCTGCAAATGCCGATGAATCGCTGAGTGTGACAATTTCCGGGATTGATCCAAGCTGGACAATTGATACCACAGCCAGCGGCGGGACGTATGATGCTGCGGCCGGAACATGGACGATTGATCTGCCGGAAGGCCAGGGGCTGACCCAGGGGCCAAATTTTGCGCCACCAGCCGATAGCGATGCTGATATGCCGGGTCTGGGTATTTCTGTCACCGCAACCCAGTCGGGTACAGGTGATACAGCCACGAACAGAGACGGTTTTGATATTATTACCGATGCGGTTGCCGATCTGCCGCCGGTTACAGCAAAAGATGCAACGGGGGCCGAGGATACCGCCATTCCGCTTGATATCACAGCTGCGCTTGGCGATACCGATGGATCAGAAAGCATTACCAGCATCGTTATTTCCGACGTTCCTGCCGGTGCCAGCCTGTCGGCCGGTACCGATCAGGGCAGCGGAAACTGGGAAGTGACCCAGGGCGATCTGGCGGGTCTGACGATTACACCGCCCAATGATTACAGCGGCTCTTTTCCTCTTACGGTAACCGTGGAAAATGAAGAAACCAACCTGACGGACCGTGAGGTCACGCTGTCAAATAACGAGAACAGCAACAGAGCCCAGTTGACGGTCACCGTCGAAGCTGTGCCGGATCAGCCAGATGTTGAGGCCAGCGATGTATGGGTGAAGGAAGACGGATCCGTACAGCTGGTTGTTGATGCGGCCCTTAATGATACGGATGGTTCTGAAACGCTGACGGTTTCTATTTCGGGTATTGATCCTTCCTGGGGCGTGGATACGTCTACCAGTGGCGGTACATATGATGCGGCCAGCGGTACATGGTCTCTTGACCTGCCTTCCGGTACAAACAGCTTTACAGGCGGCCCGGTGTTCTCGCCGTCTGCCGACAGCGATGCGGATCTGACCGGTTTGACGGTCAGCGCAACGGCGACAGAAACCTCAAACGGTCTTTCGGCAACAGCTGATACGACAGCCAATATCTTTACCGATGCTGTGGTTGACGCACCGACGCTGACCGCTGATGATGCTACGGGTGACGAAGATACGGCGATTGATCTTGATATCGCGACCGCCGTTACTGATACGGATGGCTCAGAAGAAATTACCAATATCGTTATTTCAGGCGTTCCTGCCGGTGCCAGCCTGTCGGCCGGGGCTGATCTTGGCGGTGGCCAGTGGCAGCTTGATAAATCCGATCTGTCCGGCCTGCAATTAACGCCGGCAAAGGATTATAATGGCACATTCGATCTGACGGTCGATGTTACCGCGACTGAAGTTAATCTGTCGGGTGATGAGAACGATTACACCGATAACGAAACCACGGTTTCCGATACGATTAGTGTTACCGTAACGCCGGTAGGCGATGCGCCCGAGCTGGCAGCGAAAGATCTTTGGGTTAAGGAAGATAGTTCTGTTGATCTTGATATCACGGCCAACCTGACCGGTCCGGCGACAGATGAGTTGACCGTAACAGTCGAAGGCTTTGATCCGACATGGGATGTTGATACCTCGACCAGCGGCGGTACTTATGATGCCTCAACCGGCGCATGGACCATTACCCTGCCGGCCGGGGAAAACTTCTCCGGCGGGCCTACGGTCTCTCCACCGGCTGACAGTGATGCTGATATGACCGATCTGACGGTAACGGCAACGGCCTATGATCCTTTGACGGATACCAGCGGTACATCCAATGACGGTTTTGATGTTTATACCGATGCGGTTATTGATGCGCCAACCCTGAATGCCGATGACGCGAATGGCGAGCAGGGCACAGCGATTGATCTTGATATTACAACTGCAGTCACCGATCTTGACGGTTCGGAAGAGATTGTAAATGTGCTGATTTCCGGTATTCCATCAGATGCTGGTCTGTCTGCCGGTACCGATCTTGGTGGCGGCCAATGGCAGCTTGATAAAGCCGACCTGTCCGGTCTTCAGATTATCACTGAAAATGACCTTGCCGAAGGCACATATACTTTGGCCGTCGAAGTTACCGCGCGGGAAGAAAACCTGTCCGGCAATGAAAATGATTATACCGATAACGAAACTACGGTCAGCGATACGCTTGATCTGGTGATCAACCGCGATGATGTGCCAAAAATCATTACGCCGGATGCCAAAAAAGTCGATGAGACTGATTTTGATACAACAGATCCGCTGACGGTTTCAGGTAAAGTGATTGCTGATTACTTCACGGACGGACCGGGTACAATTACGGCAACGGGTGAAAGCAGCTTTAACAGCAGCACAGCACTGACCTCTAACGGCGCGGCCGTGACGGTTGCGGTTGTCGGTAACACCTATACCGGTACAGCCAATGGCGAAACGGTCTTTGACCTGACGGTAGAGGCCAATGGCGATTATACCTTTAACCAGTATGAGACATTGGATCATCCTGATACCAATGACAATGATGATACCATTACGATGGAATTCGGTGTCACCGCAACAGATAACGATGGCGATACGGATGCCAGCCAGATCACTATTAAAGTCGATGATGACGGCCCACGGGCGGAAGATGACGTTAACAGCTTTGATTCAGAAGCGACTACAGTTGCGACCGGCAATGTCGTGACCGGCGAAAACGGTGGTCCGGGCGCCGCCGATGATCTGTCAAATGACGAGGCTAATCTGGTGACCAAGATTGCCTTTGGCGGCAATGAAGTTGATGTTCCGGAAACCGGTACGGCTACGATTGAAGGCGATTACGGTACGCTTCAGATTGAATCTGATGGCTCTTATGCCTATACCTTGAAACCTGGTGTGGAAGATGGCACGTCAACGACCCATGAACATGATTTTGACGGCAGTGTCGATTTCCCAACTCTGACAGAAGGTGTTGAATATACGGGCACGGATGCCCTGGGTGTTCTGTCTTCTGATCTGACCGTCGGGTATGAAACCACCGGATCTGCAACCTTCGTCAGCGAAGGTGCGGGCCATTCGAACAGCTTTGGCTCTTATATCATTGATCCTGCAACAGGTGAGATGAAGTCAACCGATATGATGTTCACCAATGGTAATAACCTTGCAGCCGGTACCAGCGCAGGATTTGATGTGCCTGCCGGTGGCGGACAGCTTGGCTTCTTTATCATTGCGGATGGCTATGACATCAATAACGGTTATCCGGGCGTTGATTTCAGTGACGGTTCGTTGGCCTTTATCAATAAGACAACGGGCGATACCGCAACGATTAATGACAGTGCGGAAGATATTTCCCTGATCTTTACAGATTCAGCGGGTAATGAAACAGAACTGAACGGCCCCGTTTATCATACAACACCGCGCGGCGAAAATTCGGATCTGAACCCTGATGATCAGGTTCATGTCGTTTCCGGTGCACCTGAAGACGGTGATACCGATACGCTGCGGATTGGTTTCGAAGATCTGCCAAATCTGGGGGATACCGATTACGAAGACTTTATCTTTGACGTAAAAGTAGACCCGGCGACAGAAAATGAAGGCGGCGATATCAAAGATGCCTTCACCTATACGCTGACCGATGGTGATGGCGACAGTGATGACGCGACCCTGTGTCTGGAAACCACGGTTCATCCAGATGACGAGCCGGAAATTATCCGTGTTGATAACGTTACCGTGGATGAAACCGATTTTGATGTAAGTGCAACGCTGACCGCATCCGGTCAGGTGGTGGCTGATTACTTCAATGACGGTCCGGGTGAAGTTACGGCGTCAAATAACTTTAACAGCAGCACAACGCTGACCTCGAACGGCGCAGCCGTGACGGTTGCGGTTGTCGGCAATGATTATGTCGGTACGGCCAATGGTGAAACGGTCTTTGATCTTAGCCTGGATACGGATGGCAATTACACATTCAGCCAGTATGAAACGCTGGATCATCCGGATACGACCGATCATGATGATACAATTGCACTGGAATTTGGTGTCACAGCAACGGATGCTGACGGTGATACAGCCGATGGCATGATTAAAGTCAATGTCGATGATGACGGCCTGCGGGCGGATGATGACTTTAACAGCTTCGATTCAGAAGCGACTACAGTCGCCACGGGTAATGTTGTGACCGGTGAGAACGGTGGCCCGGGCGCGGCTGACGATCTATCAAATGACGAGCCGAATCTGGTGACCAAGATTGCCTTTGGTGATACCGCGGTCGATGTTCCGGAAACCGGTACAGCCACGATTGAAGGCGATTACGGTACGCTTCAGATTGAATCTGACGGGTCTTATGCCTATACGCTGGATCCTGATGTTACAGATGGATTTGCCACGACCTATGAGCATGATTTTGACGGCAGTGTCGATTTCCCGGATCTTTCGGAACGCGTGGAATACGAAAATTCAGACGCTCTGGGCGTTCTGCAGTCTGATCTGGATGTCAGTTACGAGACTACAGGTTCTGTATCTTTCGTCAGTGAAGGCGCCGGTTATTCGAACAGCTTTGGTTCTTATATTGTTGATCCGGAAACCGGTGAAATGAAGTCAACCGATATGATGTTTACCAATGGTAACAGCCTGTCGGCCGGCGCCAGCGCAGGATTTGATGTTCCTGCCGGTGGTGGACAACTTGGCTTCTTTATCATTGCCAATGGTTATAGTCTGAATGACGGCTATCCGGGGGTTGATTTCAGTGACGGTTCGCTGGCCTTTATCAATAAGACAACAGGCGATACCGCAACGATCAATGACAATGCTGATGATATTTCCCTGGTCTTTACAGATTCAGCCGGTAATGAAACAGAACTGAGCGGTCCGGTTTATCACACAACATCGCGCGGCGGTGATACGGATCTGAACCCTGATGGTAAGACTCATGTTGTTTCCGGTGCACCCGAGGACGGTGATACCGATACGCTGCGGATTGGTTTCGAGGATCTGCCAAGACTGGGTGATACGGATTATAATGACTTTATCTTTGATGTTGCGGTCGATCCGGCAACAGAATATGAAGGCGGCGATGTTAAAGACGCCTTCACCTATACGCTGACCGATGGCGATGGGGATAGTGATGACGCGACCCTGTGTCTGGAAACAAAGATCGACCCGAATGACGATCCCGTGATCACCAGTGTTGATAATCTGGTCGTCGATGAAACCGATCTGACAGCAGGCCTTGTTTCTGTTAATGGCGAAGTGACCGCAGACTTCTTTAATGATGGTCCGGGCAGCTTTGCGGCAACAGGTACAGGAACCTTTAACGCCAGCGGTTCAATGACCAATGGCAGCCTGACATCTGCAGGCGTCGCCGTTGTCGTGGCCTTGGTCGGGAATACCTATACCGGCACCGCCGATGGCAAGAAGGTCTTTGACCTGACGGTTGAGGATAATGGCGCGTATAATTTCAATCTGTATGACACGCTTGATCACGCTGATCCGAATGACCCGAATGATGTTATCGAACTGAGCTTCGGTGTCACGGCAACAGACGCAGATGGCGATACGGCTGAGGCGCAGATTAATGTCGATGTCCTTGATGATGCTGTCATTGCCCATAGTGATCTGAACAGCTTCAGCGGCTATGTCACAGAGGGTGACGTGATCACTGGTGAAAATGGCGGGCCCGGCGCTGAAGATACGCTGAGCCAGGATACACCGAACGTAGTGACTAATGTCTCTTTCGGGGATCAGACGGTTGATATTCCTGAAACCGGAACCGCCAGAATTGACGGCAACTACGGTTATCTGGAAATGTCAGCTGATGGTGATTACGAATATGTTATCACCGAAGCCGGTGGCGACCACATGGTACGCCAGTTTAATGTCAAGGATCCGGGCAGTGCCGTTCATAATGATAAAGGTGGCGACATTCATGAATTTGATGTCAAATTTGATCCGGTTGACAATGCCTTTACGATGAAGCTGACCGTATCGGATGTTGACGGACGCACCACCAACGGCTTTACCGTCGCGGTGAATGACGGGGATAATCCAAAAGGATACCCGGGTGAAATGGCAATGATTTATTTCGATGCCAGCGGCATTGATCCGGCGATAACCATTTATGGCTATAACGGTTTGAACGCTTATAGTTCATATGCAGATGGTTCCAGCGCCAGCGGAACGCAGGCAGCGGATAAGATCGCCTCTTCTCTGGTCGATGCGGATATGTTTGATTATATCACGGTCACAGAAAATGATGATGGTACCAGAACGCTTGAATTCAGCATGGATGCAAGTGCTGTGATGGACCATGATCCGGCTTACAGTGATGGCTCTGACTGGTCCGGCGTTGGGTTTGATGACACAATTGGTGTCTGGCTGCACCCGATGACTGATCTTGATACAGAATATGGTTCTGATGGTTTCTTATCAGATTGGAACTATTCTGCGAGTGGTTGGTATGACGTAGCGGATAAACCAACTGAATGTATTATCGTCGACGGCCATGAGCCAACCGATATCTTTGAATATACGGTTAGGGATGGTGACGGAGATACAAGCACGGCTTATCTGGCAATTAACCGCGACATTCATACCGAAGACGAAGTCTATATCGGTCAGGATGGTCAGGAAGACAGCTTTGCTGTTCAGGCTGATGGCGGAATTGATCTTTTTGTCGGGTATAATGCCGATGATGGGGATACGGTCGATATCAGCGATGTGCTGAATGGCTATGATCCGCTTGCAGATGCATTGTCCGATTTTGTTAAAGTAGATGTGGTTAATGACAACGCAGAAATTAAGGTGAACGCGACCGGCACAACCGGAGAGGCTTTCGAAACCGTAGCGGTTCTACATAATGCCGCCGATTTTGATATTGATGATCTGGTGACAGAAAGTGCGGTTGTTGTTTAAGCTAAAGCGAAGTGTTGCATAAACATCTATAATAGGTTATCAACATCAAGAGGCTTTCGGTTTTTACCGGAGTCTCTTGAGCTTTTATAAACAAGGTTTGGAAAATGAAAACATTATTCACGTCATTTAAATACGCGGTTGCGGTTGTCGCAATTACTTGCATTGTTCCGGTTAATGCGCAGGCACAACCTGTGGGCGACACTGATCTAACGCTTCAGGAGGCGGTCTCAAAAGGGATTTTAACAAATCCTGAATACGGCATTGTTGCCAATGACCGTCGCGCCGTGGATGAGGAACTCAATCAGGCCAAAGCCTTGTATTACCCTTCTGTCGATCTTTTGGCCGATATGGGGTTTGAACATACAGATACTGAAACGATTGATGATGAAGATCTCTTCCGCAGCCGTGCCTCTGTTACCTTGACGCAAATGCTGTTTGATGGCTATGAAGCGCGCTCTGAAGTGGAACGCCAACGGGCCCGCGTATTGTCAACGGCAAGCCGCGTGAACGAAGTTGCTGAATTTACCGGCCTTGATATTACTGAGTCTTTTCTGGATGTCCTGCGCCAACGTGACCTTCTGGCGATCGCCCGTGCGAATGTCCAGGATCACCTGCGCTTGATGCAGACCATTGAAGACGGCGCCCAGTCCGGCACCGTGACCGAAGGGGATGTTGCGCAGGCCGAAGCCCGTTTGTCTCAGGCCCGTGCGACCGAATCAGAAACCCGTCAGGATCTCCGCGAAGCTGAATCACGTTTCCGTCGCGAAGTCGGCGATACACCGGAAAGACTTATTTTTCCGGAAGTGCCACGTGACAGCCTGAACCCGGATGTTGAAGATGCTGTTGTAAAAGCACTTTCACACAGCCCGACCCTTGATATTTTCGAAGCCGATATTGATGTTGCCGAAGCCGAAGCCGAAGGCACCGGATCAAGCCTGTATCCACAGGTCGATCTTGAGCTGAACGGTACGGTCGGTGATAACGTCTCCGGTATTGAAGGCGGTGAAGAACGCGCCTCTGCGCTGGCCGTTGTCCGTTGGAACCTGTATCGCGGTGGTGCTGACCGTGCCCGTCAGCGGGAATTCATTTACCGCCACGCTATTGCAAAAGAACGTCGTGCCGACACAGCCCGTCAGGTTGAACAGGATATACGCGATACCTGGGCCGGCATTGTCGCTGCCAATGAACGTGCGCAACAATTCCTGGAACAGGCTGAAGCCAACGAACGTGTTGTTCAGGTTTATCTTGACCAGTTCACGCTGGATCGCCGGACACTTCTGGATGTACTTGATTCACAAAATGAACTTTTCGTATCACGTTCTGCCAATGTGAACGCGCTTTATACCGAAATTTTCGGTATGTACCGTTTGCTGGCACTGCAAGGCCGCCTGCTGACAACGCTGGGCGTAAACGCACCGAAGGAAGCCAATCCGGATATGGAAGGCACAGAACACCGTCCATTCGGCGGCAGCTATGGTCGTCAGAACTGGCGTCAGGAAGCCTCCTATGAGCCAAAGGCAGCCGCAAAGGCAGCAGAGGTGCAAAATCAGCAACAGCAGTCTGCGCCTGCCGCTGAAACAGCACCTGCGCCACAGGTTGAGTCAACATCCACACAAGAGGCCGCCCCGGCACCTGCCAATACGCAGGATGATGAGCAGTGGTACTGGCCTTTCCGCGATAACTAAACTTTAATAGTATTGGACTATAGTTTAGTTTTTCAAAGACTGGCAGGATATGACTTCTGACGAGGAAAATACCGAAAATAAAAATTTAAAAAAACCGGAAGACGGGGGCCAAGAGACCTCTGTCTCTGGTGATTCCGGTCAGGCTCTGGGTAAAATCACCCCGACCAAACGCCCGGCAACGCCTGAAGAAGCCGCGGCAATTGCAGCCGAAAAAAAGACAGGCGCTTCCACCGAGGATTCACAAAAATCGCCAGACCAGCCCCAGGTAAATGAAGAATCAAATGATCTGCCGCTAGAGGCGCAGCGGGTATCGCTGGATGATCCTTTAATGGAATGTCTGGCGATTTTGTCTTCAGAAAACGGCAGACGGACGACAGCCGTGGCGTTGTCCGCGGGTCTGCCCATCCCCAAAGACGGTATTGCAACACCGGGCCTGTTTGTTCGGGCGGCCGAGCGGATGAATATGCGTGCCCGGATGATTCACCGTCCTTTCGATTCCATCATAAAAAGCCCGAATTTGCCCTGTATCCTGCTTTTGAACGGCGATCAGGCCTGTATCCTGCGCAAGAGAACCCGCGAGGGGATCAGTGTAACTTTCCCCGAAACGCCGGATGAGCAAACCTTGATCAAGGAAGAACAGCTGTCACGCCTTTACAGAGGCTATGCGTTCTTCGTACGTCCGCAGCCAAAGGCCGATGACCGCGCCGGACCCGAAACAATCGAAGAAGGACGCGATTGGTTCTGGAGCGCGATATGGCAGCATCGTAAAATCTATTATGAAGTCATTCTGGCCGCTGTCATGGTCAATCTGTTCGCGCTGGCAAGCCCGCTTTTTGTCATGAATGTCTATGACCGGGTTATCCCCAATAATGCTTTCCAGACCCTTTGGGTCTTGGCCATTGGTGTGGTGCTGGCCTATTTCTTTGATTTCCTGTTAAAAAATGTCCGCGCCCATTTTGTCGATGCGGCAGGACGCAAAGCCGATAATGTGATCTCACGGCGGATTTTCCAACATATTCTGGGTATGAAAATGGCCAACCGGCCACCCAGTGTCGGCATGCTGGCGGCCAATTTGCGTGAATTTGAAACGCTGCGGGATTTCTTTACCTCGGCCACGGTTGTGACGCTGATTGATTTTCCTTTTATTCTGCTGTTTATCGGCCTGATCTGGCTGATTGGCGGGCCGCTGGCGCTGGTGCCGGCTGTCTTGGTGCCGCTGGTGATTATCATTGGCCTGCTTTTGCAAAAACCGCTGAACCGGGCCATTCAAAAGTCTATTCAGGAAGGCGGCTATAAAAGCAGCGTTATTTTTGAAACCCTGACCGGGCTTGAAACCATCAAGGTTCAGGCGGCCGAGGGTCATACCCAGCGTAAATGGGAAGAACTGACCGAACAGGCCTCTTTGACCTCGATCGAGGCCCGGGGCTGGGCGTCTTTGGGCGTTAACTTTGCCGCCTTCGCGACACAGATGTCTAGCGTCGGGATTGTCGTTCTGGGGACATATCTGGTGTCTAACGGTGATGTTTCGATCGGGGCGCTGATTGCCTGTGTCATCCTGTCAGGCCGTGCCATGGCCCCATTGGGGCAGGTTGCAGGGCTGCTGACGAAATTCGGCCAATCGCGGGAGGCGCTGACCCGTCTGGATGAATTGATGAAAACACCGGTCGAACGTCCGGCCGGTACCGGATTTCTGTCACGACCGGTGGCGGATGGCAGTATTGCTTTTCATGATGTAAAATTCAGCTATCCCGGCCAGACACGTCCGGCGATCCGCAATATTAGTTTCGAAGTGAATGCCGGTGAACATGTCGGTATTATCGGTGCGGTCGGGTCGGGTAAAACGACCATTGAACGCTTGCTTTTGAACTTGTATCAGCCGGATGAAGGCTCTGTCCAGATTGACGGCACGGATGTCCGGCAGATTGATCCGGCGGATTTGCGCCGTAATATAGGTGTTGTGCAGCAAAACCCGTATCTGTTCTATGGTTCGGTGCGGGATAATATTACGCTGGGCCATGAAACGGTGCCGGAAACGGCGATTGTCCGTGCGGCCGAACTTGCCGGGGTAATGGATTTTCTGCACGACAGTGAAGCCGGACTTGATACACCGGTGGGCGAGCGCGGCGAGATGCTGTCAGGCGGACAGCGCCAGGCCATCGCCATTGCGCGGGCCTTGCTGTATGATCCGCCGATCCTGATTATGGACGAGCCGACAGCCTCGATTGACCCGGCGTCTGAACGCCGCCTGTATCTGCATTTGCAAAGATTGATCGAAGGTAAGACATTATTGCTGATTACCCATCGCAGCGCGGTATTGGGTCTGGTGGATAAACTGATCCTTATGGATAAAGGCGCGGTGGTTGATTACGGTGATCGTAAGGCCGTTCTTGATAAGCTTCAGGGCCGTTATTATCCGAATATGGAGAAAAAGGCCAAAATGTCTGAGCCGACGAAGGGTGCTGCGGGCAATGTTTTGAAACCCGGCAAAGATAAAGGAACGGAATCGTCATGAGCAAAAAGATTTTTGACGCTTTTGATCTGAAAAAGTTTGACGTCACCCGTAAATATGACGATGACGTCTTTGATCCCTATGAAGGGATCCATATGCGCGACCACTTTTTGCTCTATGCCATTTTCTTTATTCTTCTGGTTTTTATTGTCTGGGCCAATTTTGCCTCGCTCGAGGAAGTCACCCGAGGCGAGGGAACGGTTATTCCGTCAAGTGAAGTCAAGGTTATCCAGAACCTTGAAGGCGGTATCATTGATGAAATTCTTGTCCACGAGGGCGATACAGTTGAAAAAGATCAGACTCTGGTCAGGCTTCGTAATGTGCAGGCAAGCTCGGATCTGAGTTCAAATCTGAAACGTTATCTGGGCACCAAGGCGATTGTTCAGCGTCTGGAAGCCGAAGCTGCCGGACTTGAAGCCATCGTATTCACAGATGATGTGATACAGGGCGCGCCGGAATCTGTGGCCAATGAACGGGAAACCTTCTTGGCCAAAATCGCCCAGTCCAGACACCAGCTGGGTATTCTGGAACAGCAGCTTGATCAGAAACAGCAGGAAGTTGCAGAACTCGAGCGGCGAATTTCAGATACGCAAAAAGTGCTGAATCTCAGTACACGGGAAATGGATATGTTACGCCCGGCTGTTGAACGGGGATCTGCCCCGGAAATGGAATTGCTGCAGCTGGAACGCTCGATCGCCGAACGTCAGTCTGAATTGAATGGCCTGCGTTTGGCACTGCCGCGTTCCAGATCAGCGGTCAATGAGGTCGAGCAACGCATAGCCGAGCATAATTCAACCCGCAGAGCCGAAGCGCAAAATGAATTGGCGGAGCGGATTGTTGAAATGAATGCCTTGGGGGAAACGCTGTCAGCGCTGGAAGACCGGCGCGACCGGACAACGATCATATCGCCGGTTAAGGGCGTTATCACCGATATTAAATTTGCGACTGAAGGCGGCGTTGTTCAGCCCGGTGAAGACATAATGGAAGTGGTGCCAATGGATGACAGCCTGCTGGTGGAGGCGAAAATCCGCCCATCGGATATCGCCTTCCTGTTTCAGGGGCAAAAAGCTGTCGTCAAGATCACCGCCTATGATTATACGATTTATGGCGGTCTCGACGGTGA
>JBNJDW010000003.1:0-31701 GCA_051745265.1 Pseudomonadota bacterium | reverse complement strand
TATTGGTCAAGGCCATACAGATGACCCTTGAATATCGCCGCTTTGGTAAAACTGTTATGGTTCTGGATCCGTTTCCGGGCGCGATCGGCGGTCATGTCGGGGGTACGGTTGATTTAAACCAAAGCTTTGATGCCGGGCAGAAATTTGAAGTAACGCTGGGCAATTATTACTCTTACATATCCGGCAGCGGTAAGAACCGCAGCCGCAAAGAACGGGTGGTCTGGACGCGGACTGCGATTGCCTATGCGGAACCTTATCTGTCAGGAACGCGGTTTTATTTCAGATTTGATGTGCCGAATGAAGGCGTCGAGCCTTCGGATGCTGTGCCAGAATATAGTGATTATCACCTGTGGCGGGTAAATCTGACATCTGCGATGCCCGGTGTTGATATTGATCGTAATTTTGTCATCCCGGTTTATCCGACAGGGGCGAAATCTGCTGAAATCTCAGATCGGGTGACTACAGAAATTACCGAACAGACCATGGCCCATGATCAGGAAGGCCTGACGCATAACCTGCCATTGAAGCCGGGCCTCAGCGGATATGAATTATTCTATCCGGCCTTTAGAAATATCAAAGGTGCTTTTGCATGGCTGCTTTTTGGGCTTATTTTTCTAGGGTCTACCGTGGCGATCGGTCTGGATGACGGCGGGTTTCAGACCGGTGTGTTGGTCGTTGTTTTTGGTCTGGTGAGTGTCACAATATTGTTGGGCGCGGTTTATGCCCTGACCAATAGTCTGCATGTCTATTCTGATGGAGCGAAGCTGATAAGTCATCGTCGTGTTTTGGGGCTGCTGTCTTTCAAGAAATCTATGCCGCTTGGCGATATTACAGAGCTTAAACCCCGGGAGACTTCCAACACCCATTCAGGAAACCGCACAATTGTCTGGTATCAGATCAGGGCGATAGATCGGAATGAAAAATCCATGCCCGTGGCCGAGGGGTTGAAAGGATTGGGGCAGGCGGAACTGGCGATTGAAGCGCTTGAGAAAACCTTTAATCTCAAATAAATAATCCTTTCCTAGCGGGCAAAAATCCCTTACAAATGGCCAGATGAGCTCACAGGATGACATTATTAATAAACGGCGGACTTTTGCCATTATCTCGCACCCCGATGCGGGTAAAACGACGCTGACTGAAAAACTGCTGTTATTTGGCGGCGCTATTCAGCTGGCCGGTGCGGTCAAGGCCAAGGGCGAACGCCGCCGTGCGCGCTCTGACTGGATGAAGGTTGAGCAGGAGCGCGGTATTTCCGTTGCGTCCTCGGTGATGACTTTTGATTACGGTGGCAATACGTTTAACCTGCTGGATACGCCGGGTCACGAAGATTTCAGTGAAGATACCTACCGGGTTCTAACCGCGGTGGATTCGGCGATCATGGTTATTGATGCCGCCAAAGGGATCGAAGCCCAAACCCGAAAACTGTTCGAAGTCTGCCGCTTGCGTGACATGCCAATCATGACCTTTATCAACAAAATGGACCGTGAAGCGCGGGATCCGTTTGATATTCTGGATGAGATCGAACAAAGCCTCGCGCTCGACGTGACACCGGCAAGCTGGCCGATTGGTATGGGCCGCGATTTCTTAGGCTGTTACGATCTGTTTCAGGATCAATTGATTTTGATGGAGCGCTCAAAAGGGGACAGACCCGGTGACGGTGAAAACTGTCAGGGCGTGGATGATCCAAAGATTGATGAAATTCTGCCTGATTATGCCGCATCAGAACTGCGGACACAGGTTGAAATGGCCCGCGGTCTTTGTCCCGATTTTGATCAAAAAGCCTATCTTGAAGGCACAATGACCCCGGTCTTTTTCGGCTCGGCGCTTAATAACTTTGGTGTGCGCGAAATGCTGAAGGGGCTGGGCAGTTATGCACCAAGTCCACGTCCGCAGGAAACGGCAGAACGGATTGTTCAGCCGACTGAGGATAAAGTCTCGGCCTTTGTCTTTAAGATTCAGGCCAATATGGATCCGAAACACCGTGACCGCATGGCCTTTGCACGGCTGTCCTCCGGCCATTTCAAACGCGGCATGAAATTAAAACATGTCCGCAGTGGCAAAACACTGAACATCCATAATCCGCAAATGTTCTTTGCCCGCGATCGTGAAACGGCGGAAGAGGCCTGGGCTGGGGATATTATCGGCATACCCAACCATGGCAACCTGCGTATCGGTGATACCCTGACCGAGGGCGAAGACCTGCACGTCACCGGAATCCCAAGCTTTGCGCCGGAAATGTTGAAACGGGCCCGGCCCGAAGATCCGATGCGGGCCAAGCACCTTGGCAAAGCCCTGCAACAACTGGCGGAAGAGGGCGTCGCCCGGGTTTTCAAACCCCTGATCGATTCCAGCTGGGTTGTCGGTGTTATCGGCGTGCTGCAGTTCGAAGTCATGGCCGACCGCATCCGCACCGAATATGACGTGCCCGTAAAGTTCGAAGAAACGGCCCTGTTCACCGCCCGCTGGCTATCGGCGGATGACCCGCAGAAAATCAAGGATTTCATCGATCATAACCGTGGTAATGTTGCCGATGACCATGACGGTGATACCGTCTTTCTGGCGCGTAACGCCTGGCATCTTGAAGATGCGGAAAGAAACTGGCCGGATATTCGTTTCCTCGCGATCAAAGAACAGAATATCGCGGCGTGATTATCCTGTTTTGAGAGAGCTCTTGCGCCAAAAATTCATCCACAACTGCTTTGCCGGTGAAACCGGCTGAGGCTTTTCTTCTGGTTTTGGCAGGGCGGCGATGACCTGTTCCAGCGATTGGGCCAGGGTTTCCAGATGTTCATCGGTCGGTGGCGCATCATTTTTGATCACAGGTATGGCCACTGACAGGCTGTCGCGCATGTTAAGGGCTGCGAGCTTGTCATCATTGCTTTTAATCTTTTTTAAGGCCGCATCCATTTGCTCGATCCAGGCTTTTTTCTTTTGCGCGGCGTTGAATTCGGCGCTGATTTTCTCGAATTTAAACTGGACGGTCTCGGTTTTTTGCAGGCTTTCATCGATGCTTTCGAATTGGCTGAGGGCCTTTTGATAACGTTTCTCGGCTTTTTCTATGAAAACAGAATCCAGTGTTGCGCCGATCAGGCCAAGGGGTTTATGGGCAGGGTCTTCTTTATATTTTTCAAGCTCTGCCGCGGCTTCCTGAACGCGGGCATGGGCTTGCGCCCAGTCTTCGGATATTGTACCGGCGATATTCTCCCATAATTTGCGTTCATCATCATATTCCAGATATTTGTGGATCTGGTCTGTAACCTCCGTCATGACCTTATCAGCGGTTTTGATCAGATTGGAAATGATATTCTGGGCCATTGTCGGATCATCTTCGATACAGATGGCAATGACCTTGTTAAACTGTGGTGCAGGTTTCAATTTTGTTCCCCCCGGAACCTAAAAGTCTCATCTGTTCTCAGTATTACATAAGAAAGTTAAAATGCGGATAACAGAAGGGAGGCAGACATATCTTTTGATAATAAGAGCTTGCAAAAGAGAGGGAGAGATGTCATATAACTAGTACCAAACGAGTCCTTTTAGGGTGTAAACATGTTACGTATTGGAAAATTGACAGATTATGCTTTTGTCGTGCTGCAGCGATTGGCACAAACGCCGGATCAGGCGCTGAGCGCCCATGCGATCGCCAGCCTGACGTCTTTGCCGGAACCAACTGTTTCAAAAGTGCTTAAAATTATGACCCGCGCCGGATTGATCACATCTATTCGCGGCGCAGGCGGGGGCTATCAATTGCAAAAGCCGGCCCGGGATATCAGCATTTTGCAAATTGTCGAGGCCATGGAGGGCCGGGTGATGATGGTAGAATGCGTCGATACGGATCATAGCTGCACAATCGGCCAGAGCTGTCCGTTGCAGGGCCGCTGGGATCCGATTAACACAATGCTTCGCGATACATTGTCCACATGGTCACTGACCGACTTAAACATGGATGCCGGGCAATATAACTTTATAAAAGAGGTGCGCGCATGAGCCGTCATTCACAGGAAACATTAGACACAGTCAAAAGCCTGAATAAATATGATGCCGGCTTTGTCACTGATATCGAATCCGATATGGCCCCCAAAGGGCTGAACGAGGATATCGTCCGCTTTATTTCCGCCAAAAAGGAAGAGCCGGAATGGCTGCTGGAAATGCGGTTAAAAGCCTACCGCCATTGGCTGGATATGCCTGAGCCCAACTGGGCAAAGCTGAATCTCCCGCCGCTTGATTATCAGGATGCCTATTATTACGCAGCGCCCAAGCTGGATGATGGCCCCGAAAGCCTTGACGAAGTAGATCCAAAATTACTGGAAACCTATAAAAAGCTGGGCATTCCCCTGCAGGAACAGGAGTTGCTGGCCGGGGTGAAGAACCGGGTTGCCGTTGATGCCGTGTTTGACAGTGTCTCTGTGGCGACAACCTTCCGCGAAGAACTGCATAAAGCCGGGGTGATTTTTTGCTCGATCTCCGAAGCGGTGCAGGAATACCCGGAAATGGTCAAAAAATATATGGGATCAGTCGTGCCGATGGCTGATAATAAACATGCCTGCCTGAATGCGGCGGTGTTTACCGATGGGACCTTTGTCTATATTCCCGAAGGTGTGCGTTGCCCGATGGAGTTGTCGACCTATTTCCGCATAAATGAAGCCAACACCGGCCAGTTTGAACGGACATTGATTATTGCCGATAAGGGCAGCTATGTCAGTTATCTGGAGGGCTGCACGGCGCCGATGCGCGATGAAAACCAGCTTCACGCCGCGGTGGTTGAATTGATTGCCCTCGATGATGCCGAAATTAAATACTCAACGGTGCAGAACTGGTATCCCGGTGATGAAAACGGCGTTGGCGGTATTTATAATTTCGTGACCAAGCGCGGCATCTGCAAAGGCAAGAATTCAAAAATTTCGTGGACGCAGGTTGAAACCGGATCGGCTGTCACCTGGAAATACCCCAGCTGTATTCTGGCGGGTGATAATTCAATCGGCGAATTTTATTCGGTGGCGATCACCAATAATCACCAACAGGCTGATACCGGCACCAAGATGATCCATCTGGGTAAAAACACCAAATCCCGGATCATTGCCAAAGGCATATCGGCCGGTAAATCAAACAGCACCTATCGCGGTCTGGTCCGTATATCGCCCAAGGCCGAAGGCGCGCGGAACTATACCCAGTGCGACAGTCTGTTGATCGGCGACCAATGCGGCGCCCATACCGTGCCGTATATAGAGGCCAAAACCCCGAAAGCCCGTGTTGAGCATGAGGCGACAACCTCGAAAATCAGCGAAGATCAATTATTCTACTGTCGTCAACGCGGCATTTCCGAAGAAGACGCCGTCGCCCTGATCGTCAATGGATTCTGCCGCGATGTCATGCAGCACCTGCCGATGGAATTCGCCGTCGAGGCACAAAAGCTGGTCGGTATCAGTCTTGAGGGGAGTGTGGGGTAGTGTCTGTCATCCCCGCCTTGGGCGGGGATCCGGAGCAATCAGATGGAAAAGAAATTCTATGTCTATGTATTGGCAACAAAACGAAACGGAACATTTTACGTCGGTTTAACATCGGATTTACCTAAACGCATATGAGAACATAAAAATGAAGTCGCCGATGGTTTTACTAAAAAATATGGCATAAAAAATCTGGTTTATTATGAAGCCTATGATGATGCAGAAAATGCCATACGTAGAGAGAAAAGATCGAAGCGTTGGACGCGCAAAATGAAAATGGAAGAGATAGAAAAAATGAATCCGCTGTGGAAAGATTTATATAATGAAATAGCGGCCTAGCAAAAAGCCCCCGGATGCCCGCGCGAAGGCGGGCATGACAAAAGATGGAGAGAGAAAAAATGTTAAAAATTACAGATTTACATGCCGAAATTGACGGTAAGGATATCCTGAAAGGCGTAACGCTGGAAATTCCCAAAGGCGAAGTCCACGCGATTATGGGGCCGAACGGGTCGGGGAAATCGACATTGTCTTATATCATTGCCGGTCGTGAAGGTTATGAAATCACCGGCGGTAAGATTGAGTTTGACGGCGTTGATATCACCGATATGGCGCCTGAAGAACGCGCCGCGCTGGGGCTGTTTCTGGCTTTTCAGTATCCGGTTGAAATTCCGGGGGTCTCGACGACCAATTTCCTGCGCACGGCGGTGAATGCCCAGCGTCTGGCCCGCGGTGAGGAAGAATTGGATGCGGTCAGCTTCCTAAAGCTGCAAAAGGCCAAAACGACCGAACTTGGCATTACGCCTGAAATGCTGAAACGCGGGGTCAATGTCGGCTTTTCCGGTGGTGAGAAAAAACGCAATGAAGTCCTGCAACTGGCCATACTGGACCCGAAATGTGCGGTGCTGGATGAAACAGACAGCGGGCTTGATATTGATGCCCTGAAAACCGTTGCCGATGGCGTCAACGCGATGCGCGGGACGGAGAAATCATTTCTGGTTATTACCCACTATCAGCGTCTTTTGGACTATATCAAACCTGATGTGGTCCATGTGCTGGCTAGCGGTAAAATTCAGAAATCCGGCGGACCGGAACTGGCGCTGGAACTGGAAGATAAAGGCTATGAAGAATTTATCGGTAAAGGCGCAGCGGCTTAAATTGAATATTACAACGCAGCTTTCATATCTGTAACGTAAAGAAGAAGAAAATGCTTAAACAAAAAGAACAAAATAATCCAGACTGGCTGGACGCCCTGCGGGAAACCGGCGCTGAAGTCTTTGAAAAGACCGGCCTGCCGACCCCGGCCTGGGAGGACTGGAAATATTCAAACCTGCGTCCCTTTGAACGGGAAGGCTTCGTCTATACCAATCAGCAGCCTGATGTCGATGCCGCAGATCTGCCGGAACGGTTGTTTGAAGGCAACCGGATTGTCTTCATCAATGGCCTGTATGCGCCCAAACTGAGCGATCCGGTTGAGGGGCTGGATATGGTCAGCCTTGCGGATTATGTCGAATCGGACAGGGCTGATCTGCGCGAAGAATTGACCGATCTTGGCAATTTGTCAGAAAATCCGATGAAGGCGCTTAACACGGCTCATATAGATGACGGGGCGGTGTTGATCCTGTCCGAAGGCACCGAAATTGAAGCGCCGCTGGAAATTCTTTATTTTACAACAGATAAAGGGCTCGATGTTAAACCACAGGTCTTTGCCCGGAATTTGTTTATCCTGAAGGATAACAGTTCAGCACAAGTCATTGAAAATTATGTAGGTAATGGTGTCTATGCGGCCAACCATGTTTGTGAAATTGTCTTGGGCAGGCAGGCGTCTTTCAAGCATTATCGCCTGCAGGCGGAGGCTTTAACAGCCTATCATTTTACCTCAACCCGTTTGATGCAGTCTGAAAATTCAAATTATGAAACCGTCACTCTGACGACCGGCGCGCGCTTTTCAAGGCATGACGTCGAGTCGCTCTTGATTGCGCCGAAGATTCAGTGTATACTTAATGGATTGTATATGTTGAACGGAATACAGCATAGCGATACCAAAATCCTGGTTGATCATATGGAACCGGACGGTGTATCAAGACAGCTTTACAAGGGGATATTAGATGATCAAACTCGCGCAGTTTTCCAGGGGAAAATACACGTACGTCGTCCTGCACAAAGGACAGATGGACGCCAGCTTAATCATGCGTTACTGCTGTCCGACAAAGCCGAAATTGATGCAAAGCCAGAGCTAGAAATCTACGCTGATGACGTGCAATGTGCCCATGGGGCCACTGCCGGCGCTTTAGACGAAGATCCGCTTTTTTACATGCGCAGCCGGGGCATTCCCGAGGCTGAAGCCCGCCGTCTTTTGATGGGCTCCTTTCTTGCGGATGTTATTCGGGACGTGAAAGACGAGCAAATCCTGGCCATATTACAGTCCCGTATTGATGCATGGCTCATAGAGCAGGAGGCATAATATGGCACCACATTCCGCTATTCCAAAGGTCACACAGATGATGATGCATCAGAAATTCGATGCGGCGCGCATTCGGGATGATTTTCCGGCGCTGCAACAAAGCGTTAATGGCAAGCCCGTGACCTTTCTGGACAGCGCCGCCAGTGCCCAGAAACCCTATCAGGTTATTGAGACGATGGCTGATGTTATGCATGATCACTATGCCAATGTGCATCGCGGCGTTTATGAATTCAGCCAGCAGACCACGCAGAAATTTGAAGAGGCCCGGCGCAAGGTTGCGGGATTTTTGAATGCGGCATCCGAAGACGAAATCATTTTTACCCGTAATACGACCGAGGCGATTAATCTGGTCGCCCATAGCTGGGGGCGGCAGAACCTGACCGCTGATGATGAAGTTATCCTGACAACATTGGAACATCACGCTAATATTGTGCCCTGGCACATGTTGCGCGCTGAAATCGGCTTTACGATTAAAATCGTCCCCATTCACGAAGATGGCTCGATTAATATGAGCGCGTATCGTGATCTGCTGACCGATAAAACCAAACTGGTCAGCATGATTGGCATGTCAAATGCCATCGGCACCGTTCTGCCGGTACAGCAGATGACCAGCCTTGCCAAAGAGGTCGGGGCCATGGTCATGGTTGATGCCACCCAATCTGTTGTTCATACGGATGTTGATGTCCGTGAAATTGATTGCGATTTTCTGGCTTTTACCGCCCATAAACTTTACGGTCCGACCGGTGTCGGCGTTCTGTATGGTCGTGCAGAGCTTCTGGAAGCCATGCCGCCCTATCAGGGTGGCGGGGAGATGATCGAAACGGTCAGCTTTGACGAAGTTACCTACAAGGCCGCACCGGCACGGTTCGAGGCCGGCACACCGGCAATTGTCGAAGTTATCGGCCTTGGCGCTGCAATTGATTATATTCAGCAGTTTGACAAGGCTGATATTCAGGCCCATGAAAAAGCACTTCTGGAGCAGGCGACCCGGGGGATTGAACATATTGATGGCGTTAAGGTCTATGGCACGACGGTTGATAAAGCCAGCATCCTGTCCTTTACCATGGAGGGCATTCATCCGCATGATATCGGCACTATATTTGATCAAATGGGCGTTGCCGTGCGTGCCGGGCATCACTGTGCCCAGCCGTTGATGAAGGTTCTCGACGTGCCGGCGACAGTACGGGCGTCTTTTGCGCTTTATAATACGGAACAGGATGTCGAAAAGCTGATCGAAGCCATTCATAAAGTCAAAGCAATATTCGGATAGAAAAAATATGGAACATGTAGCGGATAAAGATATGATTAAAAACGCTTTTGGCGATGAAACCGATGAACTGGCCCGCCCGCCGCATGTTGATGCGCCGATGTCGCACCCTTTATGGCCGGCGATCGAAAGATCCATGCAGGAGGTTTATGACCCTGAAATTCCGGTTAATATTTATGAATTGGGCCTGATATACCTTGTCGAAATCGACGATAAACACAATGTTAGTGTAAAGATGAGCCTGACCGCGCCGGGCTGCCCGGTGGCCGGAGAAATGCCGGGTATGGTTGAACGCGCGATCCGGACTGTGGAAGATGTCAATGAGATTGACGTTGAGCTTATCTGGGATCCGCCATGGGATCCATCCTTTATGGCGGAAACGGCAAAACTACAATTGAATATGTTTTAGAAAGCAGGTCGTATAAATGGTAAAACCGATTTTAACACTTACCGAAAATGCAATCGGACGGGCAAAACAGCTTATGAATTCTGCTGATAGCCAGATGGAAGCGCTTCGGGTAAAGATAACATCGACCGGCTGTTCGGGACATGCTTATAAAATCGAATATGCCGAAGATAAAAAACCCGGTGAAGAAGTGATCGAGCAGGATGGCGTTCGGGTCTATATTGATCCGAAAGCGATCATGTTTATACTGGGAAGTGAAATGGATTACGAAGAAGATGTGCTTCAATCGCAGTTCGTTTTTAACAACCCTAATGAGGCCAGCCGTTGCGGCTGTGGTGAATCTTTTCAGTTAAAAAGCGAGACAGCAGAATAAAATCAATAATAATAGTGCCCGGCTTTTTCTGTGAACTTTTACGAGGATAAAACGTATATTGTCTTAAGTTGAGTAGTAAGCGGGAGTTATTATTATAATGTCTTTTAGAAATCTGTTCTTTGCCCTTATCATCCTTGTTTTAAGCCCTTTATCGGCGCAGGCCTATCAGGAAAATCTTGAAGAGCTGCTTAAATCCCATGTCAAACCCAGCGAAGCGAACGGTATTCAATATCTGGGCGTTGATTATGATAGCTGGGCTGCGGATTTGCGTCATGCGACGGTGAAGAAGGCTTTGCTGGAAACCAATCTTGAAGGGTTGGATACAAAAGACGAGAAACTGGCTTTTTGGATTAATGCCTATAATTTTCTGGTAATTGATCTGGTAATTACGACCGAAGAACGTGAAAATATCAGGAATCAGGCCGCCCCGTTTAAAAGCCCGGGAAATACCCATAAATGGAAAATTGGGGGTGTAGACTATACGCTGGATCAGATTATTAAGAACCATATTCGAACAGCGAAAGAGCCGCGGGCCTATTTTGCTTTGAACCGGTCAGCCATATCCAGCCCCGATTTACGACGGGAGGTATATCGCGCCGATCAGCTTGACAGTCAGCTAAACGATCAGGTTTTGCTGACCTTGACCAACCCGACCAAAGGCTTGAAGTTTGAAGACGGGAATATCCTTCGGGTCACAAGAATTCTAAAAGAATATGAAATGGAATTTGCCAAGGGTGATATTCGTAAATGGCTTAAAAATTATTATCCCGATAAAATAGATCCAGAGACGACGATCGGCTATTTCAAATTTGACTGGTCTTTAAATAAGCTCAGGGAATAAACAAAAAAAAAGCTCCGGAAAACCGGAGCTTTTTGCGTCTGTAAGACCTAAAATAAATCAGAGGTTCGGGCTTGGTTGAGAAGCCGGTTGTGGCTTAAAGACCGTCTGCATAGCAGCAACGGAACGCTCAATCTTGTCCTGTTCGGCAGCGTCAAAAGTATATTCTTCCGCTACTGCCAGTCTTGCTTTTTGTACATTCGCCATTGTAAAGCCCTTCCTTTGTTGGTGGTCTACACGTGCTGCAGAAATCTCTCTACATCTTCAGCGTAGCCCATATTTCTTAACTCTTCAACTAGAGTATAAGCGGAAAAGCTTGATATTTCGTTAATTTCATAGGCAACAGCGCACATATATGAAACTTTATCCCCTTGTTTTTGCCGCATTTTTTCAACCGCTTTTGACATATTTTCTGACGGGCCAGGGGTCGGTAATCCTTCATGAAGCTGCATAACATCGCGGATGGCGCCGGTCAGCAATAGAACGAATCGGGCAGGACCGGCGGGATTTGCTGAATTCAGGCTGATAACGGCCTGATGCGGATCAGCGGCATAGCTGGTTTCTTCGGGGCCGCGAATGATACGGATTTTAACATCGTGCTCGCGGACGAACATCACCAGCTCTGTGCCGATTGAGGAGTTGGTCAGCACATCCAGCCCGAATTCGACCATTTTATCGAGATCCGGCAGATCCGGATTATGTGATCCGTCAAGATAGCTGCCCAGTTTTTCAATCGAATTATCAGAAGAGGTCATGTTATCCGGCCTTTTTAATACGAATCGCCCATATAGGTGTTCTCAATGGGGGAGCCTGGAAAGTGAATTCCCTGAAGTAAAAGTGTCTGGTTATGGATGGAGAGCCGGCCCGAGGCCTGCACGCGGATCAGCGCTGAAATCAGGCTGCCGTCATAGTAAAGCGTACCGTTAATATTAAATTCGCCGGGCATGATATCCGAATCAACCTGTAAGGGACGGTGATGTTCTATGACGCTTTGCTTTTGATTTTCCGGTAAGGAGGACAGGATCGGCAGATCGGTCGGGTCTTTGATCAGGTATATATCGCCATCCGGACCCCGGACTTCTTCAAAAAAGAAATCGAGATAATCTACGACATTGTTTTCGCTTAAATGGAGCTTGTCTTCTTCATTAACGTTATAAATCGTGTTGGCAAGGCCGTCTAAAGGATAAAAAATCCCGGCAACATCATCGCCGAGATAGTCCATGGTAAAACAGGGAAGGGTCGCATAATTGGTCAGACGGAAGAGTTTAAATCGCTCGTAAAAAGGCAATGGCCGCCAGGTGACTTCGGTCAGCTGTTCGGAGAATACCGCGGATTCAGCCGAAGCCCCGATCTTGTCGAGGACTTCAGCCGCTTGTGCACGCGGCAATCTGTACCATTCAATCTTAGTCATTGTACCAATTTTCCCCTTGGCCACTTCTGAAGAATCTGCCTGGATCGCAATATCGTTATCCCCTCTACAAAGCTAAAGCTTTATGTTGGAAAGCGCAAGATCAAGTAGTTCACTATTTTTACCTTCTTTATACGCCTCTTCACTTAAGACCCGTCTGTAATGTCGCGCCCCCCGGATCCCTTGATATAATCCAAGGATATGGCGCGTTATATCCTTTAAAGCAACCCCGCCGGCAATCTGTTGTTCGATATAAGGTTTTAACCGGTCAATAACTTCATGACGGGTAAGGGGGCTCTTATTATTATAGAGCATGCGTTCGATATCTGCCAGAAAATAAGGATTCTGATAGGCTTCGCGGCCGATCATAACACCGTCAGTGTGTGGGGCGACTTCATTAATATGATCTATGGTCTGCACGCCGCCGTTTAATTCAATCTTCAGATCAGGGAAATCCTGCTTCAGTTGATAGACGGTTTCCCATTTCAAAGGCGGAACTGTACGGTTTTCCTTGGGGCTCAGACCGTGAAGCCAGGCTTTGCGGGCATGAATGATAAATAAACCGCAGCCTTTTTCAGCAATCGTGCCAACGAAATCACGGACAAATCCGTAATCATCCTGCTCGTCAATACCGATGCGGGTTTTAACACTGACCGGAATCGTGCAGCTTTGCTTCATGGCATCAACGCCATCAGCAACCAATTTGGGCTGGGCCATCAGGCAGGCGCCGAAATCACCACGTTGCACGCGGTCGCTGGGGCAGCCGCAATTCAGGTTGACTTCATCATAAGCATATTGTTCGGCCATTTTGGCACATCTGGCCAGATCGTCCGGATCAGAGCCGCCAAGCTGAAGGGCGAGCGGATGTTCTTCTTTATTAAAGTCCAGAAAAGATTTTGCATCGCCATGTATAAGCGCGCCTGTTGTGATCATAACGGTATAAAGCCAGATATTCGGCGAAATCAGTCGCAGAAAATAACGGTCATGCTTATCCGTCCAGCCCATCATCGGGGCAACGCTTATTCTAAAGTCGCGATCAGGTTTTAGATTTGTGCTGTTCATGGGCTGATTTATATCACATTATGACTATTATTTGCTCAAAAAATGCACTTTTGCTTGATTTTTTCTTGGGTATGGGAGAAGACCTGCTAGACTACCGCCATGTTTCAGACAGTTTTTAAATATGCATCTGTGCTTGTTGTTGTGGCAGCTCTGTGTGGCTTTGCCGGTTTAGCGACTCCGTTTGCCTATGCAGCGCCGGAAAAGGCGTCTGAACAGAATGCTCAGAGCCAAGACAGCAATGCAGAAGCAAAGCCGGAAACCACAAAAACCGCGCCGGTTGCCGGCCCGAAAAGTGGCCTGCCATTGCCGCGTTTTGTCAGCCTTGGGTCGAACGAAGTGAATATGCGTGTCGGCCCCGGGCTTAAATATCCGATTACCTGGGTTTTAACCCGTGAAGGCTTGCCTGTTGAAATTGTTCGTGAATTTGATGCCTGGCGCGAAATCCGTACAAAAGACGGTGATCAGGGCTGGGTGCATCAGAGCCTTTTGACCGGAAACCGGACCGCGATTGTTGATCGCTATATTCGCCGCATCCACGATTCACCGTCAAAGGACAGCCGCCCTTTGGCTGAAATAGAACCCGGTGTCGTTGTTGAGGTCAAAGCCTGTGAAGCTGAATGGTGCGAAACGGAAATACTGAATTATGATGGATGGATTGAAAAGGATGGCCTGTGGGGCGTCTATCCATACGAGAAGTTTGATTAGGATAAGGGGATGATGTTGGGAACCGGACAACCTTTTGAAGAAGCCAAGGCCATAGATGAGATTCTTAAACGCACCGCCGTCGATAAAGACGGTGCGATAGATCAGATCCGTTTTATTCTGATTCTGGCCGGCATGATGACCGAAACGCTGATTGAATATGAAGAGCCCGATGCCGTGATGGAGCAGAGCTTTCATCGGATTTCACAGCTGCTGCATGTCACGCCGATGCCGGATAATCTGTCTCAGGAACGGATGCCCGGCCCGATTCAGATTGATCTTGAAACAGAAACAGGTCGTGAATTTGCCCGTGAATCTGCAGAACGTCTGGAAAAAGGGCTCGAAGAAGTCCATGAAATCCTCATTGCCATTGCCTATAATGAATTTCCTGAGTTTGAAAAACAGGGGCTGCCGGTTCCCGAATGCCTGCGCATTATGATTGAGGCCGTTATTCAAAGCCTGATCTATGAAATGGCGACCCAGGAATTCGCCGATGTGATTATCGAAGATTTCATCAGTGATGGCTGGCCAATTCCTGATGTATTGATTACCCTTGGCGGGGCCGCCGGGTTTTATTACGGTCTGAAAGAACATACGGATAAAAACGCAGCCCTGTCTGAAATCGTCCAGATTATGGCCCATGAAGCAGAACGCAACGGTCTGCCCGGTACGGTCAAATGGTCAGGGCTTGACAGTGCCAATGACAGTGATGATGAATTTCTTGAAGAAAATATTGAAACCTGCAATACCATTTTTAATGAATTTTTTGAATTGGTTGACTTTAATGACCCCTGTGCCCGGGCCGTGGCGATTGCCAAAACAGGGGGGCGGATGGCCGCACTTGTGTCCGGATCTGAAATGAACTTTATCCAACCCTCTCTTGCAAAGGTCCTTTTGAAAACCGGGCTTGTTCAAGGAATGAAACTGGCTCAGGAATAATTCCGGTCTTGTCATTGAGGGGAGAAAGACGTATATAAATGAACAGTCTAAACAGAAAAGAAGACAGAAAACCTATGAGTTTCGAGCAAAAATCCAGCTACAGCTATGATGAAATTATTTCCTGCGCCAAAGGCGAAATGTTTGGCCCGGGGAATGCACAGTTGCCAATGCCGCCAATGCTGATGTTTGACCGCATCACCCATATCTCCGATACCGGTGGCGCGTATGACAAAGGCCAGATTGTCGCTGAATTTGATATTCATCCGGATCTTTGGTTCTTTGAGTGCCATTTTGAAGGTGATCCGGTGATGCCGGGCTGTCTGGGGCTGGATTCTCTCTGGCAATTGACAGGTTTCTTCCTTGGCTGGACCGGTGCGCCCGGATCAGGCCGTGCTTTGGGCGTTGGGGAAGTCAAATTCAGTGATATGATTTTGCCGGAACATAAGCTTGTCACTTACACCATTGATTTAAAGAGAGTCGTAAACGGACGTTTGGTGCTGGGTACGGCAGATGGTCAGGTAGATGTTGATGGCAAAACCATCTATACAGCCAAAGACCTCAAAGTCGGCCTGTTCAAGAACGAACGTATTGGCTGAAAATAACCGAATAAAGAGGATACTGACATGACACGTCGCGTCGTCGTAACCGGAATTGGTATTGTTTCCTGTATCGGGAGTGATAAGGAATCTGTAATACATTCTTTGAAAAACAGCGTATCAGGTATCGTCGCTGCCCCTGAATATACAGAGCTGGGGTTTCGCAGCCAGATTCATGGCGCACCAAAGATTGACCTGAATGAAGATGGTTTGATTGATCGCAAGCTTCGCCGTTTTATGGGCGATGGTTCGGCTTATAACTATGTCGCCATGCAGCGCGCGATTGAAGACGCCGGTCTTGAGGACAATGATGTATCGAATGAACGGTCCGGCATTATCGTCGGTTCCGGTGGCCCGTCAACCAGCAATCAGGTTGCCGCCGCAGATATTACCCGTGAAAAAGGCCCGAAACGTATTGGTCCTTATATGGTGCCGCGCTGTATGTCGAGCACGTCATCTGCGACACTGGCCACACCTTTTAAAATTAAAGGCGTTAATTATTCAATCAGTTCGGCCTGTTCAACCTCGGCGCATTGCATCGGCAATGGGGCAGAGCAGATACAGTTGGGCAAACAGGATATCATCTTTGCCGGCGGCAGCGAAGAACTGCACTGGACATTGAGCGTGTTGTTTGATGCGATGGGGGCTATGTCCTCGAAATACAATGATACACCGGATAAAGCGGCACGGGCCTATGATGCGGACCGTGATGGCTTTGTGATTGCCGGCGGTGCCGGGATGGTTGTTCTGGAAGAACTGGAACATGCCAAAGCTCGCGGTGCGAAGATTTATGGTGAACTGGTCGGTTATGGCGCAACGTCTGACGGCCATGACATGGTGGCACCGTCCGGTGAGGGCGGCGCACGGTCAATGAAAATGGCCCGGGCCACCATTGATGATGGTAAGGTTGATCATATCAATACGCATGGTACCAGTACGCCTGCCGGTGATATCGTCGAACTGGATGCGATCCGCGATGTGTTCGGCGATGACCTGCCGATGATCAGCGCCACCAAATCACTGACCGGGCACCCCTTGGGCGCTGCCGGTGTGCATGAAGCAATTTATAGCCTGTTGATGCTGAATGGTGACTTTGTCGCCGGATCGGCAAATATCGAGACGCTGGACGAAGGCGCCAAAGACTTCCCGATCATGCAGGAAACCAAAGAAAATGCGGGCCTTCGTACCGTAATGTCTAATAGTTTCGGCTTCGGGGGGACAAATGCCACACTCGCCTTTAGAAAATACGATGAATAAAACTCCAGTGGAAAAAACACAAATGTCAGAAAAAACTTCAAATTTAATGAAAGGCAAAAAAGGCCTGATAATGGGCGTTGCCAATGATCACTCCATTGCCTGGGGGATTGCCAAAACCCTGCATAAGCATGGCGCGGAAATGGCTTTCACCTACCAGGGCGATGCTTTCGGCAAACGGGTCAAACCTCTGGCCGCCAGCATTGATGCCGATAAGGTATGGGAATGCGATGTTTCCAATGAAGAAAACCTGGATCAGCTGTTTGAGACCATTGAAAAGGAATGGGGCCAGATTGATTTTATCGTTCATGCCATTGCCTATTCAGATAAAAATGAGCTGAAGGGCGATTATGTTGATACCTCGCTTGAGAATTTTCTCAAATCCATGCATATCTCCTGCTATTCCTTTACATCAATTGCCCGCCGCGCGCGCAAGCTGATGAAAGATGGCGGCAGTATGCTGACCTTAAGCTATCTTGGCTCGGAACGGGTGATGCCGAACTATAATGTCATGGGCGTGGCCAAATCGGCGCTGGAAGCTTCTGTACGTTACCTTGCCTGTGATCTTGGCGCAGACCGTATTCGGGTCAACTCGATCTCAGCCGGGCCGATGCGGACCTTGGCAGGGGCTGTGATCGGTAATGCCCGCCATACGTTTAAATACACCCAGCAAACAGCACCATTGCACAGATCTGTTGAACTGGATGAGATCGGCAATTCCGCGCTGTATTTCCTCAGCGACCTGTCGACCGCTGTTACCGGTGAAAACCACTATGTTGATTGTGGCTTTAATATTGTCGGTATGCCGCGGCAGGAAACGGTTGAATCTGTTGCCGATGAAAAAACCGCGTAAAAGTATTTGAACCTAACCAGTATGTCGTCTTGTCCGAATTTAAGCGACACGCGGCGTGCGTTTCCATATGGCCTTAAGCATTGGGCATAGAAGAGCATAGATTATGGTCGACGAAAATTTCGCGGTAACAGACTTAAAACGGGATATCATTGATCGTTATAAGGACGAATATATAGCTCGTCCTGAGAATGACCCCAAAAGCCTGAAAGGTCTTATACGTAAAGGGTTTCGTCGTTTAAAACCTGTTATTGATAGAGCCTCCGAGAATCTTACAGGGAACTCTTTTGTTAAAAAAACAGGCACCCTTGCTGCTGTCAGTGCAGTTTCCCTGACTGCAACGGGACTGGTCATGGGTGCCATAGGCGGCGGGATGTATCTGGGCGCAATTCTTGCCACTGCAGTGGCCGGAAAAATGGTGGCGGGTGTTGCTGCAGTCGCCATCGGTGTCGGTGCGCCAGTGTCGCTCTGGAAATTTGGTAACGCATTGTCTAAACCACCGAAATATGAAGGCTCTACCGCGCAAAAGATGCTGGAAGCGGATATTGAAAACGGTAGCTTGGTGAATCGTTATTTGCGTGAAGTAATGGAACCGGAAATGAATAAATTTGCCCGGTCAAATCAGCAAAAGCTGGCAGGAATTCGGTCTTTGTCAAAAGACTTTGCGACTGTAAATACAGCCAATCAGCTGGCCCGCGGCTGTGATCTGATTAAACAGACCAAAATATCGGCGCCGAAGCAAAACCGCTAGTTTTCTATGCCGTGAGAAAAGGGCGCCTGTCTTAATCGAAGGCAGGTGGGAAAACGATTGCAATAATAATCAATCATCAACTGATATATCCTTACTTAAATTTTCTGAAATGATTGGGCTGTCGCTTAATTTTCTTCATGACCTTTTTCTCTGTTGGCAACTGACCCGCAGCTGCGTTTTCTTTGGTCTCGAAGCCAGAAAGTTCTGCTGTGGCCGCTGAATAACTTTTTGAATCTGCTATTTCCTCAAATGTTTGCGTACGGTTACGCTCCTGCATCAGACGAATATCATAGGTATTATCGATTTGGCGCACCGCCTCAAGCCAGGTTTTCGTCGGCTGATCATTATCATCACGCGCATCATATGCAAGCGTTACCATTTTTTCAGGTGGCGGCGCTGAACCTTTAAAGAAAGTAGATAATCCCATGACAACCCCCTAATATCGCCAATATGAGTTTTCATATTACTGCGATTGTGTAGAAAAGTCAATTTCCTCGGCGATTATAAAGTATTTATGATGATATCGGCTGGCGATTATCTGTTGTCTCAGGATTTGTTCAGGCCGACTTATTTGAATTTCGAGAAATGCTTGGGCTTATGTTTTCTTTTCTGATCAAGATCAATATATTTTGAAACATGATTCGGCTCGGCCAATTTTTTTATTTTAACTTGCCGTGCGTTTGTAATCGTTGCCGATCTTTTTTCAAATTCTCTTAAGGTCTTTATAGCGTCTTTTTGACTTAAAACCATATGAAGGTCATGTCTTTGAGGACGTGTAAAGTTGGAACATAGATCAATACGGTAGGTATTATCTTTTTGCAAAGTGGCTTCCATCCAGATATCGCCTGACGCTTTTTGCTGGTAACGGGCCTGTAAAAAGCTAAAATACTCTGCGCTGTAAGGACCTTCATTAAATGCAATTGTGGTCATTTTTTCAGGATATTTCTTTACGCCGCGCTGCTTGTCGTAATCGCTGTTGTGATAGACGGCGGCAGCGCTTTGTTCAAAGTTTTCAAGGATCGCTTTTGTTTCTGCATAGCTTTTTGATTCTGCTATGAAATCAGTTTTTTTCTCGCCATTTGTCTCATTTATCAGGTGAATGCGGTATGTATGATCAGCTTGGCGGTATGCCTCGACCCATGAATTGTTAATGCGCTTCCGGTCATCGAGACAGCTGTAGGTTAACGTAACCATTTTTGCAGGGGGACGGGACCATACCTTAAAAAGAGACGAAAGTTGCATAATATACCTGCCTTTAAATTTTTTAGAATTATGTCATATATTTGGACTATGTCAAGTCAAAGGCATAGGCCGTTTATATGTCCATAATCAGATCAGGCAGATCACTGAAAACAGATGTGACGCCTCTATCAAACAGTTCCATAGCCTGATCGGGATCATTGATCGTATAGCAGCAGATCGGCAGACCGGTTTCAAGATAAAGGGCGATATCTTCGTCCTTCACAGCGTTTCCGTTACAATGCAGGCTGGAGGGTTCGATGTAACTGAGCATCTCAAGCCAGTTTTCAACCCGGCCTTCGCTTTCATTAATCAGAAAACCGCGTGGCCAGCCATAGGCCATATCGCGTGCGGTTTCCAGAGAGGTATGCTGAAAGCTTGAAATCAAAGGCGGTGGTGCATTTTCCGGCCAGATGCGTGAGGCGTAATCAAGCGCAATCTCTGCGGTTTCGACCTCACGTCCCGGGCAGGCTTTTATTTCGATATTGACGCCCAATCCGCGTTTTATACAGACTTCCAGCACGTCATCCAGGGTCGGAATTTGCTCGCCGATAAAGCTGTCGCCAAAATGGCTGCCGGCATCCATGTCTTTTAAATCATCCCATAGCGTTTCGGCAACTTTGCCTTCGCGGCCGGTAATGCGAAACAGCTCTTCGTCATGAAAAACGATGGGGACATTATCCTTGGTCAGTTTGACGTCAAATTCAACCCAGGCAACGCCCATATCCGCGGCTGTGTGAAAGCTGGAAAGGGTATTCTCAGGCGCGTAGCCACAGGCGCCGCGGTGACCGATAACTTTTGGCAATTTCAAAGCCATGATTTAATCTCCCATAGGCTGATATAAAGAGAGCAGGCGATTTGCCTGCTCTCTCATAGTCAATTATAAGTCAATTCAGATAGAATCAACCGGCGGCTTCTGCCTGTTCTTCGTTATTTGAAGACAGGTCAGCGCCTGTTTCCTGATCAACGACTTTCATGGACAGCTTAATGCGGCCACGATTGTCGATATCAATACACTTGACGTAAACCATCTGGCCTTCTTCCAGAACATCAGTGACCGAGCCGATACGCTCGTTCTTGATTTCTGAAATATGAACCAGACCATCGGTTTTGCCCATCACATTAACGAAAGCGCCGAAATCAACGATCCGCACGACTGTACCGTGATAGATTTCGCCAACTTCAGGTTCAGCCACGATGCCTTTGATCCAGTCAAGGGCCGCTTTGGCCGCATCACCGTCAACAGCAGCAACGTTAATCGTGCCATCTTCTTCGATGTCGATTTTGGTGCCGGTTTCTTCGGTAATCTCGCGGATTACAGAACCGCCTGAACCAATGACTTCACGGATTTTATCAACCGGAATTTTGATTGTGTGGATCTGCGGTGCGAATTGTGACAATTCACCTCGTGACGTATCAAGCGCCTTGGCCATTTCGCCAAGAATATGCATACGGCCATCTTTAGCCTGGCTGACGGCAATGCGCATGATTTCTTCAGTGATCGAGGTGATTTTGATGTCCATTTGCAGCGCTGTGATACCGTCTTTGGTACCGGCGACTTTAAAGTCCATATCACCCAGATGATCTTCATCACCCAGAATATCGGACAGAACGGCAAAATCATCATCTTCCTTGATCAGACCCATGGCAATACCGGCCACTGACTTTTTCATCGGAACACCGGCATCCATAAAGGCAAGCGATGTACCGCAAACGGTGGCCATTGAAGACGAACCGTTTGATTCGGTGATTTCCGATACCGCACGCAGCGTATACGGGAAGTCTTCTTTCTCTGGCAGCATGGCTTTAATCGCACGCCAGGCCAGTTTACCATGACCGATTTCACGACGGCCCGGGCCCATAACGCGGCCGGCTTCACCAACCGAGTATGGCGGGAAGTTATAATGCAGCATAAAGTTACTGCTTTTATCGCCGCTCAGGCTGTCATAGCGTTGTTCATCCTGTGCCGTACCAAGGGTCGCGGCCACGATGGCCTGTGTCTCACCACGGGTGAACAGGGCAGAGCCATGAACGCGTGGCAGAATGCCGGCTTCGGCCAGAATCGGACGAATATCAACGGTTGTCCGGCCATCGATGCGATTGCCTGTTTTGATGATTTGTCCGCGGACAAGATCGGATTCAACATTTTTGAACAGGCTGGCGATAACCTGATCGGTAACCGGGCCATCTTCTGTTGTGAAGGCCTCAATCGCTTTAGCTTTGGCTTCGGCCAGTGCTGTTGAGCGATCCTGTTTAACCTGCAGTTCGTATGCTTTGTGAACGTCATCGGCAACCAGTTTGGTAATATCGGCCTGAAGTTTTTCAGCATCGTATTCCGGCTTGGGCAGATCCCAGGGATCTTTCGCCGCTTTTTGTGCCAGATCGATAATCATATCGATGACCGGCTGTGAGCCTTTCCAGCCGAACATGACAGCATCAAGCATAACATCTTCAGGCAGTTCGTTGGCCTCTGATTCAACCATCAGAACGCCTTCACGAGTACCGGCAACGATCAGATCAAGGTCTGAGACTTCGATCTGTTCCGGTGTCGGGTTGAGGATGAATTCACCATCAATATACCCAACCCGCGCAGCACCAATCGGCCCCATAAACGGAACGCCTGAAATGGTCAGCGCGGCAGATGTCGCGACAAGGGCCAGAATATCAGGTGTGCTTTCCTGATCATAAGCCATAACCGTACACATGATCTGTGTTTCGTTCATGAAACCTTTGGCAAACAGCGGACGGATCGGACGATCGATCAGGCGTGATGTTAATGTTTCATGCTCTGACGGACGGGCTTCGCGTTTCAGGTAGCCACCTGGAATACGGCCTGCCGCATAGAATTTCTCTTGGTAAAAGACGGATAGCGGGAAGAAATCCTGATCCGGTCTCATTGATTTTGCGGCAACAGCGGTTGCCAGCAGTGTTGTATCTCCATAAGTCGCCATAACCGCGCCATCAGCCTGACGGGCTACTTTTCCTGTTTCAAAGGTGAGTGTGCGACCGGCCCACTCGATACTCTCTTTATGTATATCAAACATATTTCTACTTCTTTTCTATCTATTGAATCCGGCCTATTCCGGATTTTCCTTGTTTAACACTGTTTTGTGTTGCTTTTTAATGGCATAAAAAGACCAATAAGTCAAAGATAATCTTACCCTTAACCGCTTGCACCGATGATGGGGAATGCCTAAACTATGCTCTGCAATTGACTCCTTTAAGGAAGGTGAAAAGATGAACTATCTCGTATTACTGCGCCACGGCCAGAGTGTCTGGAACAAGGATAACCGTTTTACCGGTTTCAAGGATGTGGAATTAAGCGAACTCGGCGAAAAAGAAGCCGCAGAGGCGGGACAGGCGCTTAAGCATATCCGTTTTGATAGTGTTTTTACATCGACCTTAAAGCGGGCTTATGATACTGCCAATATCGCCCTTGCCGCGTCGGGCACAAATGAACATCTGCGCGCCGATGATGAATTTCAAATGATCCGCCATGATGACCTGCGGGAGCGGGATTATGGTGATCTGACCGGGCTTAACAAAGACGAAACCCGCGAAAAATTCGGTGATGAGCAGGTTCATATCTGGCGCCGCAGCTATGATGTTAAGCCACCCGGCGGCGAATGCCTGAAAGACGTTGTCGATCGGGTCCGGCCATATTACGAAGAACATATCAAACCGCTGATTGATCAGGGGCAGAATGTATTGCTGGCCGCACACGGTAACTCCCTGCGCGCGATGATGATTATTCTTGAAGAAGCCACGCCGGATACGATCAACAGCGTTGAAATCCCAACCGGTATACCTGTGGTCTTTGAATATGAAGACGGTCAGAAAGTTTCACACCGTTTCCTCAAACAAGCTTAAGGGGGGGGTTCGCCCCCTTGTATTGCTTTTATGCGGCTTTATTAAATTACGAGCTTGGGCCTCCTGGCTTTTTTGTCGACGCCTTGGGGCTCTTGGGCGTTTCCGGAGCATCGGCTGTCTGCGTATCGCGGAAATCCGCTGCTGTAAAGCTTGCCTGGCCAATATCAACCAAGGATATGGACTGTGTTCCGCCGGGCTGCCCGGTTTGAACCGCAACTTTGTTAGGGGTTACGCTGACCCGTGTTATAGATCCGTCATCGGGATTACTATAATCAAGCATAACAAGGCTCTTTGATATCTTACCGGTATCGTAATATGTGACGCTTAAGTTACTGCTCTCACTTTGTGCTTGATATAGGCCGGTTTCATCATTTCTCTCTCGATATGCACGGCCCATTTCTAACAGACTGGGTGATTCTAAGCCCATTTTTTCTGCAGTTTTGTTGGCTTCTTTTACATCCTGAGTAAAGGACAGCGGATAAGTCTGCAATTGTGGATCCGTAATATCATTGAATTGACCATCTTCCGTAATTTCGTAACGGTTCATAACTTTTACTTCAGCCATGGCAAGATCGACAGTGATAATCATCCCTGGGTTAGGGTCGCCATGATAGGGGTTACCAAAACAGGCAAGTTCAATCACCCCAGCAGAACTGGCATAGGCTTCACAGCCTGTCGGGCTATGGACAGATATCACATCTTCTTGCGGGGCTGACGGTGTTTGAAAAATTGATGTTGCGTCGTTGTCAACCGGAGCCTGCTCTACAGTTTCGTTCTGCGCAAAGGCATTTCCGGTCATTGCAACCGTGGCGGCTAAAAAAGCCGTTCTTAAAGTTTCGTTCCATCCCATTATACTGGTCTCCCTCGTATTACTGTTGTGTGCTTTTGATAAATTACATACTCAGCCCTGATTTTGTTGGCGCCTTCGCCTTGGGTGTGGTCGGGCTCTCCGTGTTGCGAAAATCGGCGTCCGCAAAGCTTTTCTGACCAATATCAACAAAGGATGTGGCGGGTATTTCGCCTGGTTGCGCGGTTTGAACGGCAACTTTGTTATGGGTTATGGTGACCGTGGTCTGAGATCCATCAACTGGATTATTATGTTTTGTGATGTTTACGCTCTCTGATATCTTACCCGTATCACGAATTGTCATCTCAAGGTTACCGTTATCACTCTGTACGTTAAAGAGGCCGGTTTCACTGTTTGTATCCCGATAAGAATCGCCCATCTTTAGGAGAGAAGGCAATTCGAAACCCATTTCAGATGCAATTTTGTCGGCTTCGGCTCCATCTTGAGTAAAGGACAGAGGATAAGTCTGCATTTGCGGATCGTCGATTTCGTTCAATTGACCATCTGCGGTAATTTCGTAAGTGTTCATAACGCTCATTTCGCCTGCGTTAAGATCAACCGTGACAATCATTCCCGGATTAGGGTCGCCTTGATAAGGATTACCAAAACAGGCAATTTCAATCATGCCATCGGAACTGGCATAGGCTTCGCAGCCTGTCGGGCCATGAACAGATGTCATATCGGCTTCCGGCGTTGCCTGAGATTTGTTCTGAAGCTCTGATGTTTCGTTTGTGTCAACGGGTGCCTGATCTACGTTTTCCTGTTGGGCCAGGGCATTTCCCGATGTTAAAACGGCGGCTGTTAAGAAAGCCGCTTTTAATTTTTTGTCCCATCCCATTATATTTGTCTCCCCGTTTTTAATAATCTAAAGCTATGCTACCTATTCAATATTAAATTTGGGTTAATTATGTATAATCTGTAGCGTTTTATCGAATAGGAGGGCTGTTTTGAGTATTTTAGTTGTTACCATATTGCGAAATAGGGGCAAATCCTGTAGGATGGCGCCTTCAACACTTAACAGAAAGTAGCCCAATGTCAGAAGGACGATTAATCATCATGCGTCACGGACAGACGCAATATAACCTTGATAAGCGCCTGACTGGGCATACGGATATCCCGTTAACGGAAGAGGGCAAAGATCAGGGGCGTAGAGCCGGGCAGGTTCTCAAACATTTTGAGATTGATATTGCCTATACCTCGCCATTGATCCGGGCGCGCATGACTTTGGTTCTGGCACTGGACGCCGCAAACCGTCATTCAAATCTGAAGGACAAATCCGGCAACTGGGATTTCCGTGAACGGTATGAACTGATTGAAAAAGATGTCGGTGATTTTGCCGGTCATAATCACCAGACCTGCCCGAAATTGCGTCAGCAGAAACGCGGCTATGATGTTCGGTTGCCCAATGGCGAGAGCAACAAGGATGTTGTTGAACGTGTCCGCAAATTTTACGAAGATGAACTTAAACCCCTGATGGATCAGGGAAAAACCGTTGTCGTGTCCTGTCATTCCGTCGTCAAACGTGCTTTTCATGTCGTGCTGGGAGAGGTAGAGCCGGAGCGCATGTATGAATTGACCATGGAAAATGCCCAGCCCTGGGTGATCAGCTATACAAATGGCGTTAAGAACGGCAGTACTTATATTAATCCACAGGCGTTCCATCCCAAAGCCCTGCCTGTGGATCGCAAAAACAAGCCAAAACCACCTAAATTCGGTTAAGTTTTTACTTTTCCAGCCAATAAAAAAGCCGCCCTTTCGTCTGAAAAGGCGGCTTTTAATATAGCTTTACGCTGCTGGGCTTGTCTTAGCGACGGAGGCCCAGACGTTTGATCAGCGCCTGATAGCGCGCTTCGTCTTTTTTCTTCAGGTAGTCAAGCAGGCTACGGCGGTTACTGACCATGCCCAGCAGGCCACGCTGGCTGTGTAAATCTTTTTTATGACCCTTCATATGTCCGGTCAGGTTAGAAATACGTTCTGTCAGAATCGCAATCTGTACCTCCGGAGATCCGGTGTCTTTTTCATCCTGAGCGTATTCTTTGATAAGCTCTTGTTTCTTTTCTGCAGTAATCGACATCTTTTTCTCCTTTTAATAACTCATTTAAACGTTCAGCACACGGACCGGTTTGACTTCTACGCCGTTCAGCTCAATCAGAGCAACGGGCTTGGCGTCGGTCCGCGCCAATACGGTGCCGTTATCGCTGTGTGGATCCAGTCCCGCCGCATTCAGGCGGTTCTGGCCGTCTTTCGAGAACAGCACCACAGACTGGCCATGGCGCAGTCTGTTGGCTTCACTTTCGGTCAAGTATAGAGCCGGGATGTCGTCCAGCGGCGCCTCAACCGGTAGTAAAGCCTCTTCAGGTGGCGCATCTTGCACCATTTTCTGTAATTCGTCCAGCGAAATTGCTTCACTTTCGTCAAAAAAACCGACGGCAAGCCGTCTGAGTTCGGTAATATGGCCAAAACAGCCCAGATCACGGCCCATATCACGGGCGAGGGCGCGGACATACGTGCCTTTGGCGCATTCACACTCAAATACGGCGCTGTCTTCATCAATCTCGACCAGATCCAGCGTGTAAATCGTCACCTGGCGGGATTGAATTTCGACGTCTTCGCCTTTGCGGGCCAGGGCATAGGCACGCTGGCCGTCAACCTTGATGGCAGAAAATTGCGGTGGAATCTGTTGTATAAGGCCGGTATAAGAGGGCAGCAGGCCTAAAATATCTTCTTTTGACGGCCGGTGGTCCGAGGTTTCAATGACTTCGCCTTCGGTATCGTCTGTATTGGTGGCCTCGCCCCATTTGACACGAAAGCGGTAAACTTTTTCAGCGTCCTGCACAAAGGGGATGGTTTTGGTCGCTTCGCCAAAGGCCAGCGGCAGAACACCGGTGGCCAGCGGGTCAAGCGTTCCGGCATGGCCGGCTTTTTGGGCATCCAGTATACGTCGCGCCTTACCCAGCGCCTGTGTTGACGTCAATCCCAGCGGTTTATCAAGAATAAGCCAGCCATTGAGGGGATTGCCCTTTTTACGCTTTCCCATCTTCGTTCTCTCTGGATTCGTTTTCTTCAGCTTCGCGCGCCTTGGCGGCTTTGATATCTTTCTGAATTTGTTCGTCGTTCAAAAGCGTATTGATATCAAGCGCATAGTCGAAACCGGGATCATTTTTGAACCAGATTTTCGGTGTATAGCGCAGGACAACCCGGCGGCTGACTTCTTTTTTGATAAAGCGGTTCACCCGGTTCAGAGCCTTGATCATGTCTTCTTCGCCTTCATCCTTCAGGGAAGACACATAGGCGGTCGCGTTTTTAAGATCGGGGCTGACTTTGACTTCGCTGATGGTCAGCATGTTGGCCTCTGCCAGATCAGGATCGTGAAAACTTTCCCGCTGAAGGATTTCAAACAGGGCATGGCGAATTTGTTCGCCAACACGAAGTTGTCTTTGCGATGGTGGTTTCATAGTCTTGCCAGTTCTTAAATTTCGCGGGCGATTTCCTGGATTTCGAAACACTCAATGACATCACCTTGTTTGATATCATCATAGTTATCAAAGGCCATGCCGCATTCATATCCTTCGCGAACTTCTTTGACCTCGTCCTTGAAACGCTGAAGTGTTTTCAGCTTACCTTCATGGATGACGACATCATCACGTAGCAGGCGAACCTTGGCACCGCGTTTAACGACCCCATTGGTAACCATACAGCCGGCAACCTTACCAACCTTGCTGACGTTAAAGACTTCACGAATTTCAGCATAACCGATGAAGTTTTCCTTCATTTCCGGCGCCAGCAATCCGCTGAGCATGGCTTTGACATCATCAATGGCGTTATAGATAACCGAATAGTAACGGATATCAACACCTTCGCGCTTGGCAAGCTCACGTGCCTGGGCATTGGCCCGGACGTTAAAGCCGATAATCAAGGCGTTAGAGGCATTGGCCAGAGTAATATCAGACTCAGTAATACCACCAACCCCGCTGTGCAGAATATTGGCGCGAACTTCCTCATTATCTTCGGTCAGTTTTTCAAAGGCACCGATAATGGCTTCAACCGAACCGTGAACGTCACCTTTAATCAGGATCGGCAGCTCTTTAACTTCGCCTTGATTAACCTGTGACATAAATAGTTCAAGCGATCCGCTGCGGTTCAGTTTGGCCGCTTCGGTATCTTTGCGTTTTTTGGTACGGTATTCAGCGATTTCGCGGGCTCTAGAGTCATTCTCAACAACAACAAAATCATCCCCGGCTTGTGGCGAGCCATTGAGGCCGAGGACTTCGACCGGCTGGCCGGGAATAGCCTGTTCAATATTCTTGCCTTTATCATTGATCAAGGCACGGACACGGCCGCTTTCAGCACCGCTGACAAAGATATCACCGATTTTCAGCGTACCTTTTTGAATGAGAACCGTTGCAACAGAACCGCGGCCCTGTTCAAGCTTGGATTCAACAACAGCGCCAATGGCGTTGCGGTTTGGATTAACCTTCAGCTCCAGTATCTCAGATTGAAGCAAGATCGCTTCTTCCAGTTCTTTCAAGCCCTGTTTGGTATGGGCAGAAACATCAATGGCCTGCACATCACCGCTCATGCTTTCAACAACGATTTCATGCTGTAGCAATTCCGTACGAACTTTTTCGGGATCGGCATCAGGCAGGTCACATTTGTTAATCGCGACAATAATAGGTTTCTTGGCCGCTTTGGCGTGATTAATGGCTTCGATGGTCTGCGGCATAATGCTGTCATCAGCGGCAACAACCAGAACAACGATATCCGTCACATCAGCGCCGCGGGCCCGCATTTCGGTAAAGGCCGCGTGACCGGGCGTATCAAGGAAGGTAATTTTCTCGCCGTCTTCAAGCGTAACCTGATAGGCGCCAATATGCTGGGTAATACCACCGGCCTCGCCAGCGGCAATATCTGTTTGACGCAAGGCATCCAGCAAAGAGGTCTTACCATGATCAACATGGCCCATAATAGTAACAACCGGCGGACGCGGGGACAGATCGGCATCTGAATCTTCTTCGCCAAGGATACCCATTTCAACATCAGATGCGGAAACCCGCTTAACCTTGTGACCAAATTCCTGTGTGACCAGTTCAGCGGTATCGGTATCCAGTGTCTGGGTTGCGGTCGCCATGATGCCAAGTTCCATCAGCTTTTTAACAACATCGCCGACACGTTCGGCCATACGGTTGGCCAGTTCCTGTACGGTGATGGCTTCGGGAATGACAACGTCACGAACCTGTTTGGTGTGTTCAATCGGGCCTTTGTTGGCTTTCATCCGTTCTTTTTCACGGGCGCGACGCTGTGCCGCCATGGATGGCATCCGTTCTTCCCGTGTGGAGTCAAAATTGACAGCCTGATTTACGGTCAGATTGCCACTGGTCCGGCGTTTTTCGCCGCCACGTTTCTTAACCGGCATGGCAAGTTTGCGTTTGGCGGCCTTTTCGTTGTTTTCTTCTTCGAAATCAGCGGTAAAGCCCGAGGTTTTGCGTCCTGTCGCTTTACGGTCCAGCGCCTGTGATTCGGCCTGTTGCGCGGCAATATCGGCCTGACGCTGACGTTCCAGCTCTTCGCTTTTCTCGCGTTCCGATTCTTTGATCTTTTGCATTTTCGCCATTTCACGCGAACGTGCATCTTCTTTGGAATCTTCTTTTTCCGGCTCCGGTTTCGGCTCTTCCTCTTTCTTTTTCACGTTAAAAGAGGTCTGTCCTACGGTTTCGGATTTTTTATGCTGCGCTGCTTTTTCAAGCGCGCGAGCTCTGGATTCGCGTTCCTCTTCGGTCAGCACCCGATCCGAAGTTTTGGAGGGTGTATTTCCTGACGTACGTTTACGCCGCACCTCAACCGTTACGGTTTTGGATCCGCCTTCACCGCCGCGCGGGGCAGCAGGAGGGTTTTTGAGGCTCAGAGTTTTGTCACCAAGACTAAGAGTTTTACGTTTTTTATCTTTGCTATCTGCCATATTAAGTTTGTGTACCTTAAAAACTGTTACTTTATGCCCGGATACATCATTTCAGGGCTTAATATAATATCAATGTAGACTTTTACATCATTTTTTCGAGTTATGCCAGAAGAAACCCGAAATTCACCTAAGGCCGCTTCAGGTCTCTGGCTTTTCTCTTAAATCCGGCATTGGAAAGCCGGGAAACGTTGCTCCGCTCTGTAACAGAGCAACGTTTCCAGCCAAAGGCATTTAACCTTCTGCGACGGCTTTTGCTTCTTCTTCGCTTTGTTCAGCGGTTTCGCCCAGTTCTTCGAACCAGGTTTCACGGATGTTCATGATCAGGGCTTCGGCATCTTTACGGCTGATGGCCTTGTCGCCGACAATGTCGATCAATTCATCGGTGGCCAGATCACCCAGATCATCCGCGGTCTTAACGTCATTTTCACCAAGCTTGACCAGCATTTCATAGGTAAGACCGTCAATAGAAGTCAGGCTTTCATCCAGTTTCAGTTCTTTGATCTTGGTTTCATATTCAGCCTGTTTTGTATCCAGCCAGGTCTGGGCCCGGTTTTGCAGTTCGGCTGCGACATCTTCGTCAAAGCCTTCGATCTTGGCGATTTCCTCGACCGCGGTTTCGGCCAGATCAACAATAGATACAAAACCTTCAACAACCAGCAGATGGGCAATGACCTCATCAACATCCAACGCCTCAATAAACAGGGTTGAACGTTCGTTGAATTCCTGTGTGCGGCGTTCTGATTCTTCGGCTTCGGTCATGATATCAATATCCCAACCGCTGAGGATAGAAGCCAGACGCACATTCTGACCACGGCGGCCAATGGCAAGGCTGAGCTGTTCATCCGGAACCACGACTTCCATACGTTTTTTGTCGTCATCCAGGATCACTTTTTCGACTTCAGACGGGGCAAGGGCGCTGACAACAAAGCTGGCAGGGTCTTCGGTCCATTGAATAATATCGATTTTCTCGCCCTGAAGTTCGTTGACGACAGCCTGAACACGGCTACCGCGCATACCGACACAGGCGCCAACCGGATCAATGCTGGAATCTTTGGAGATGACAGCGATTTTTGCGCGGCTGCCGGGGTCACGGGCCACGGCCTTGATTTCAATGACGCCGTCATATATTTCCGGCACTTCCTGCTTGAACAGGCCTGCCATAAAGCCGGGATGGGTGCGGGACAGGAAAATCTGCGGGCCGCGCTGTTCGCGGCGGACATCATATATATAGGCACGGATGCGTTCACCATTTTTCAGGTGTTCGCGCGGCAGTGTTTCATCGCGGCGGAGGTACCCTTCGGCCTTGCCAAGATCAACGGTAACATTGCCGTATTCAACGCGCTTGATAACGCCGCTGATGATTTCTCCGGCGCGATCCTGAAATTCTGCGTGCTGGCGTTCACGCTCGGCATCGCGGACTTTTTGCAGGATGACCTGTTTG
>JBNJDW010000002.1:0-32644 GCA_051745265.1 Pseudomonadota bacterium | reverse complement strand
TCACCCTGAAAAACCGGTCACTTTATGGTGCTGGTTACTGGAAATCATTTTTATAACACTGATCGGTATGATCCTCTGGATCGTTTTGGCCAAACCGGATTTTGGAGGGCTCTGATGCAGCTTATACATCGCGCCGTCAAAAAAACAGCCGCGACAGGCTTATTCCGTTTTCACACCGACGGCATGCTCATAGACCAGACGCCCGCCAAGATTGGCGGTCACCGCCATGACAAAACCGGACAACAACGAGATATAAAAGCCCATCGGCATAATCGATGCACCGGCATCACCGACACGCAGCAACCAGTTAAACGAGGCCAGCGACAACAGCAAAACGGCAAGCACCGCATGGCACCAGCCTGTAATAAGACGGCGGATATTGCGCACACTGACAAGATCAATAAAACCAACCAGACCGGAAATCCAGCCACCGATTGCGCCAACCCCCGCCAACCAAAGGCTGGCCCGGGCCCAGAAAAAATCCTGAGTATAAAGAAAGGCACCATCCGTTGCGATCAATCCCAAAAGCGCTGCCACAGGGAAGTGCACCAGCATGGAATGGATCGGGTGTCCCCGTATCGACATCCGGCTGTCAATGGGTTCCAGCTCCATGATTTACCTCAGATCTTTCGCATTTCAGAGCAGTCGACAAAAAGACTATCAGTCCTGACAATTATTTCCAGTTTTTTCATGCTCACCGCCTGTAGCGGCCCTTATTCCATGCTGGACCCTGCCGGACCCGCCGCACAGGATGCAGCTTTTCTATGGTGGGGTATGTTTGCATTCTTTACGCTGGTACTGGTCCTTGTTATTGCTTTATGGGTTTATGCGTTGCGCCGCGATCCAAAACGGATAATTCATGATACCGAAGCCCGAAAGATCCAAAACCGATGGATTTTGGGAGGTGGCATCGTTTTACCTGTGATCAGTATTATTATCATCCTGTTTTTCGGCATCCCCGCCGGGCACAGAATGCTGCCCCTGCCTTCGGCGGAAGGCGATGTATTGCAGATAGATATCACAGGCCGACAATGGCAGTGGGAGGTCAGCTATCCGGGCACTGGTATCGAACTTATTGACGAACTGCATATTCCGGCCGGGGTGCCGGTGAATATAAACCTGACAACAGCCGATGTTATTCATTCTTTCTGGATACCGCGTATGGCCGGTAAAATGGACACCATCCCCGGCCGCGTAAATACCCTGCGTATTGAAGCCGATCAGCCGGGCCTGTATGGTGGACAATGCGCCGAATTCTGCGGCGTTGATCACGCCCATATGAAATTCACTGTCAAAGCCCATACGCCGGAAGATTTCGAAAGATGGTTAAAGGACAGGCAAAATGAATAACAGCGCCCAAAAACCGCATAAAAACCTTGATCAGGTCTGGGCCAACCTGCCCGGATGGGGCCGGCTGGCGGCGGTCAACCATACCACGGTGGGTATACGTTTTATGATCACCGGCATGTGTTTCTTTCTGGTTGGCGGTCTGCTGGCCATGCTGATGCGCACGCAACTGGCGCAGCCCAATCAAGACATTGTGACCGCCGAATTTTACAGTCAGGCCTTTACCATGCATGGCACGGTGATGATGTTTTTGTTTGCCATTCCGGTGCTCGAAGGCTTATCAATGTATCTGATCCCCAAAATGATCGGTGCGCGTGATCTGGTCTTTCCACGGTTAAGTGCCTTTGGCTATTTCTGTTATCTGTTTGGCGGGCTGATCATTCTTTCCAGCCTGTTTTTCGGCGCTGCACCCGATACCGGCTGGTTCATGTATACACCCTTAAGCGGCGCAACATATTCGCCGGATAGGGGTGCTGATTTCTGGCTGCTGGGGATTACCTTTGTCGAAATTTCAGCGATTTCAGCCGGGGTCGAACTGTTCGTCTCCATCATGCGCAGCCGGACAGACGGTATGAATCTGCGTCAAATGCCGATCTTCTGCTGGTATATTCTGGCCATGTCATTGATGATTATTTTCGGTTTTCCACCGCTGATTCTGGCCAGTATTCTGCTGGAACTTGAACGGGCCGCGGGCATGATCTTTTTCGATGTTGACGGCGGCGGGGATCCCCTGCTCTGGCAGCATCTGTTCTGGCTGTTCGGCCATCCTGAGGTTTATCTTTTATTTCTGCCGGCCGCCGGCATTGTCTCGACCTTGATTCCGGTCTTTGCCAATCGTCCTATTCTGGGATATCGCTGGATTGTCCTGTCGATCATCCTTACCGGATTTATTAGTTTCGGGCTTTGGGTCCATCACATGTTTACCGTAGGTATACCGCAGCTAGCGCAGGCCTTTTTCTCGGTCGCCAGTATGATGATTGCCGTGCCCACGGGTATTCAGCTGTTTGCCTGGCTGGGTACGCTTTGGACCGGGCGCGTCAGATACAGCTTGCCAATGTTGTGGATATTCGGCTTTCTGGTCATCTTTGTTGCCGGGGGGCTGACCGGCGTTATGCTGGCGCTGGTGCCGTTTAACTGGCAGGTTCATGATACCCATTTTGTCGTCGCCCATATGCATTATGTTCTGGTCGGCGGCATGTTTTTCCCGCTGATGGCCGGGCTTTATTACTGGCTGCCGCATTTCTCGGGCCGGGTCTCCTCTGAAAAATTGGGACGGCTTGGATTCTGGCTGACCTTTGGCGGCTTTAACCTGACCTTCCTTCTTATGCATGTGACCGGCCTTCTGGGTATGCCGCGGCGCAGCTATACATATGAAGCCGATATAGGCTGGAGCCACCTGAACCTTCTGTCCTCAATCGGCGGTTTTGTCATGGCTCTGGGCATTGCGGTTATCCTGCTTGATTTCATTCTGCATTTCCGTTTTGGTAAATCAGCGAAACCAAACCCGTGGCATGCCGATACGCTGGAATGGGCCACGCCGATACCACCCAATAATTATAATTTCACCAGCCTGCCGACACTAAAAAGCCGTCATCCGCTCTGGGATCAAGCCGACTTGCCGGAAAACATGGCAGCCGGAAAACACCATCTGGCCAGTGCTGAGCATGGCCGGCGGGAGACAATCGGATCCAATCCGGTCACGGGCCGTATTCAGGAAATTATTCATCTACCGACCAATTCTTGGCTGCCTTTTCAAGCCGGGCTTGCTTTGGCGGCGCTCTGCCTCAGCCTGTTATTCAAAACATATATCCTCGCCCTGTTTGCCACCGCCCTATCGGTTTTCCTGCTGTTACGCTGGAGCTGGCAGAACGGCGCGCATCCGGTGGCAGCGCCGGTGACCAAGGATGAGCCAACCCACCCGCCATTACATTCGCGCACTGTCAGCGGCCCCGGATTATGGGGGATGGGCACAGCCTTACTGGCAAATGGAACACTGTATTTATCCCTGTTGTTCGGATGGCTGTATTTATGGACGGTGGCACCTTTATGGGCGGCGCCTTCAGACAGCCCGATTGATTTTATCGCCTTGCTCGGTAGCGGTATTATACTCAGCCTTGCCACTTGGCTGTATACACGAACCGTGAGAAATTTAAAGCAGGGCAAGGCCGATGGCCTTGGTTCTCGGTTCTCTATGATCGCAGGATTAGGACTGCTTCACTTTATTCTGCTGGTATGGGTTTTTATCGGCGCCGATCTTCAGCCCACGCAAACAGCGCATGATTCCGTGCTCAGCGTTATGTTTTATTACCTGCTTATACATAGTGGATTTTCGGTGATCCTGACCGTTATGCAGGCCTGCCGGGTCAGGTTTGGCTATGTCGGTGCAGGCCTGCCCTATGAACCGGTCGTGCTGCGCTTGTTCTGGCTTTATACGCTGGGCATATTCTGGACGGCTGTTGCTGCCTTTGTGCTGTTGTTACCCATGGCATGGGAGGTCGTATGAAATTCGCTTTTACGCATCCGCTGCATCTGATGATCGGGCTGATAATCTGGAGCCTCTGGTTCATTACCATCTATGGCGGCTTGTCAGTGGCCTGTCAGATCACTTCATCCCCGACAAGCCTTGGACCGCTAAGCTGGATTAATATTGTCCTGCTAATCTTTACGGTGCTGATTTTTGCCGTGCTGCTCACTTTGTCCTTTCGTTGTTGGCGCAGCCCGAAACCAACCGGAAAACATATCAGACAGCATGCCTTTACCTTACATGTTTCTGCGGCCCTTTATCTGGCCGCAGCTATTGCCACCCTGGCCATCGGCCTGCCGACACTCTTGTTACCGCCATGCTTGTGATCAAAACCAGCCTTTCCATACTGATCCTTGGATTTGGCCTGCTTTACAGTCAGGCGGCCATGGCCCACAGCCCACTGACCTCAAATAACGGGCCGGAAAAGATCTCCGCTTTTATCAGCATTTTTCTGCTGGCTCTGTTCTGGGGGATTTACCTGACAGGCGCCAAACGTAAACCGCCAGATGCTTTGCGGATATTGTGTTTTCATGCCGCCCTGATCCTATGTGCGTTTGCCGTTTTAGGACCGCTTGATGAATGGGCCGAAACCAATGAAGCGGCCCATATGACCCAGCATATGTTATTAATGGTGATCATCGCCCCGCTCTGGGTGCTGAGCCGCCCTCTGCCCCAAATGATCACCGGTGGCGGCACAATCATCATCTGGATTGCCAAACCATTGCTCAGATTGACCCATCATCCGATGATAACCGCCTATATTCATGGCGCGGTGATCTGGTTCTGGCATCTGCCTTATTTCTATACACTGGCGTTAGAAAATCCCTGGTGGCATATATTTGAACATGCCTGTTTCCTGCTGAGTGCCGGTTTATTCTGGTGGGCTGTATTAAAAAGCACCCGATATCGCGCCCCCTGGGCCTTGCTGGCCGTGCTGTTCACCTTAATGCACACCGGCTTTCTGGGCGCGCTTTTAACCTTTTCGCCGGAACCGCTTTACGGGGCTTCAAGAAACCTGTCCGATCAACAGCTCGCCGGGCTGATCATGTGGGTCATGGGCGCCCTGCCTTATCTGACCGCGGCTGTCTGGATTGCCTATCGCTGGTATCTGCAATTACAGCGACGCATGGATATGCAGGCGGGATAAACACATCTGGCTTCAACCTTTAAGCGTTTTGACGGAACCTGTGACACGCAAAATCTATTTGCTCACTCATATATTTAATATTTAATTCCATTCATATTAGGAATACGCATGACAAACACAGTTTGCATATTGGAGAAGAACGCCCTGACCAAAGAAGGATTAAAAGCCCTTTTAGACGAAGAAGGCTATCAAATCATTGGTGACTTTAAAAGTTTAGAAGACCTCCACCCAGCCGTTGAACATCAATCCTGCACCTTATTCATCATTGGTGAAATCTCCGATACACCCAAGCCGGAAACGACGATTAAAACTGTCAAAGACACGTTCCCGCAAAGCTACATTGTGACCTTGGCCGGGTGTTCAAGGCTGGAGACAATCTGCGCGGCTTTTGCGGCCGGTACAGATGGATATCTGATGAATGACACGCCGCCCTCTGCCTTGAAAAAATCATTACAGTTAATCCTTCTTGGCGAAAAAGTTTTGCCGGGCTGTTTTGCAACAGAGCTGACCCGTTACACTATCGGCCTTAATAATCCCACCCCGGTGTCGGTACAGGGGTTTTCCATGCGGGAACAGGAAATCATCAAAAAGCTTGTCAGCGGGGCGTCCAATAAAATGATCGCCAATGATCTTGATATCGCCGAAGCGACGGTCAAGGTTCATATTAAGAAGATCCTTAAACAGCTTGGTGTTTCCAACCGGACCCAGATTGCAATCTGGGCTTTGAATAACGGCTATGAAGATGAACAGCTTCCAGACTTAAAAATCGTATAATCCTTCTTACATAGATATATTAAGGATTATCTGGCAGGGAATGCACCATCCCCGTCCAGCTTTCTATAGAATTCGTACCCGTAAAAGCCGCAGGGCCATTCACCGCCCGCGATGTCCAGGAACTGACCACATGACCTGTCTGTGAATACGCCTGCGCTGAATAGGCGGCGTAAGATGTACGATTATAAGACGGCGTGAAAAAGGAATTAAAAGCCCCTGCCGCCATACCGGCATTTCCGCCGCGAAAATCAGCGCCTTTGAATCCCGGAATAAACCCACCATTGCCCGGATAACTGACGATCGCGGAATGACCGGGCCCTTCGGTCACGTCCAGCAATTGGCCGGACGGGCCACGCACCAGATTATCCGGTGTTTGACCGAATATTTTTTCGTTCAGAATAGCCTGTTTGCCACCAACACTCATACCGGCACCCGGTGCATTGTTAAAGCTGTAGGGTTCATTGTTCATCTGTGTAAAGGCCGTACTGGATATAATCAGAAATGCCGCTGCGTACAGCATCACGGATAATCGTTTTGATCTCTTTTTCATCGGGAAACCTCCTTGATATAAATAACAGGCGGGACATCAATCGCGCCCTTCACTAACATTTAAAATAGAGCCCCAAAGCCACAATCAATTACAGACCACCAAAGAAAAAACTTCCTTCAAAGGAAGTACTCCTTTCGGGCAATAAGACCCGAAAGCATATCCCATTATAGAAGAACACTACCCCGTATTCGCCGGGAACGGCGCATGGTAAGCCCCCGTTGATTGACCACGAGTTTTAAAAAATCTGAATAAACCTGAACAATTTTTGAAAGGAAGTCCTTGTGCCTAATTCAAAGCCATTAAAATATCTATCGCTGTTTCTCGGCGTCTTGACTTTGACCGGATGTACTTCGGTGAACTCTCATCCCATAACAGGGGTGGAACCATCATATTCCTTTGCGGTGACCAACAACGATACACCTTACAGTCAATGCCTTGATAGTCTTGGAGAAATTCCTGCCAATAACCTTCCCGTCTTTTCTGTCGGTGAAGTCTCGGACAAAACGGGGCAGATTAACTTTGATGAAAACGGTCATGCCCTGACACAAGGGGTGTCCGAAATGGTCATCAGTGCGCTCTCCAAAACTGATAAGGTTCATATGGTCGAGCGTCTTGATCTGCGTATTCCGTTGGCCGAAGTCAAACTGGCTGAACAAAACCGTCTCAACCGGAGTATTGCGGATTACGGTAAGCTTCCGGCCAGCGATTTTATCGTTGTCGGGGCCCTGACCGAGCTTAATCACAATATCGTCAGCGGCGGCAGCCAGCTTTTTGTCAAAGGGATCGGCGGCGGCGCCCGAACTGTCATTATAAATGTTGCCCTTGATCTTCGGGTTATTGATTCCCGGAACTTTGCGATCAAGCATGTTTCAAGCTTACAAAAACAGATTTTCGGCCATGAGGTCGAGGCCAATGTCTTCCGCTTTTTCGGAGATACACTGGTCGAATTTAACGCCGGCGCGATTCAAAATGAACCGCTTCAGCTTGGCGTTAGATCCGTCGTGGAAATGGCAGTTTACCAAATCATGACGGAATTCCTTGGACTTCCCGAGGCCAACAGCTGCGACCTCGTGAAAAACGATCATATGTCCAATTATTTATCGCAGCTACAATCTAAACAAGGAGAAAAATCTCATGAAAAAACTAAAGACGACTAAACTGTTTGCGACCGTTGCCGTGGCAGCGCTTGCACTCGGTGTTTCTACCAGCCCGGCTCAGGCCTTTGAGAATGTGAACTGGGACTGGAATCAGGATGTTGATGGTGACCTCAATACCAATCTTGATCTCAATCTGGAACTTGTTCCTGCCGGCCTGATCGTCATGGAAAAGACCCAGCTTCAGGTTGGTGATGTTATTGCCACATCATCTGTCACCGGCATTGATAACAATGCACCGGGTGAAGCCGATGAAAATGGCTTTGTGACTATTGATGAAAGTTTTACCTTCAGCTCTGATTATGAGAATGGTGACGGTATTGATGTCATTAGTCCTGCCGGACCAAATGAAGGCGAACAACTGAGCGCTGAAATGACAGGTGGTACGGTTGATGAAACAGGCAATGAAATGACCGCCAACTTTGATGTTTTTGGCGATGTTGAGTTCGTACCCGGCGGCACCCTGGATGGTGTTGACCTGCCCGCCGTTGAATCTGCCGCAACTGCCGTTGGCAACAACCAGCAGCTTGAAACCGCAGCAGCGCTTCAACTGCATGACGGACAATTCACCTTTGGCGGCTTCGCAGAGGATGCTGAAACCGGTGACATCGGTGATATCCCGTCTGATGAAGAAGGTGGCAACCTTAACATTGACATGATGGCCTCTCTGCTGTCCGGCGGCCTTCAAGGCATGGTGGAACCAGCACAGGTAACAGCGACATCAACAGTTAATGATATCCTGAATGCCAGTGTTGACAGCACCGCGACCAGCGTTGCCAATAACATGGATATCACGCTGAATCCTGCGACGGATGCAGATACCTTCGCGATCGCTGATGTCACACAGGCCTCTTATGCAGATGTCACAGCGACGTCAGCCGTTTCAGATATCACCGTTAATAACTATGATAATCTGGGCGTTGTTGACGGACCATTGGTTAACTCTGCCGCAACAGCTATCGGCAATAACCTTAGCATGACACTGAATGGACCAGAACTGGACTAATACCCAGTTTTCATCAATCGAAAGCGGGAGAAGCGGCCAAGGCTTCTTCTCCCCTTTCTTTTTATAAGGAGAATTATCATGAAATATTCAATTGCTTTTCTATCCGCTGCTTTTCTATTCACCCCTGTTGCCGAAACGCAGGCACAAATGAATGCCAAACCCTGGGGCTTTACCCCGCAGAACCGGGCCTCTATTGCCTCGCTCATGCGTCAGGCTGAACAGCAACCCTCTAACAACGGCGGCCCCGGATCCGTCAGTGCCGATACCATTGTTTGCGGTGCCGGCGATGAAACCGCCGCCAAAGGCAATTCAACCTGCATCATCATGAATAACGCCAATGGTGCGATTGATGTCGGTCAGGATTCAAACGGTGAACAAACCGCAAATAATACCAGTTCCGTTAATGGCCAGGAAACTGCGGTTGATGAAATCATAGACGTGTTGGAAAATACGGAATGATACGCATATAAAATTCTCTTTGTATCCTGCCCCCTATCAGCCAAAGCGGAACTTTTAAACTGCGGTTAAGTTTGTAGACACAAGCGTAGAAACAAAAGCCTCAGGCAATATAGGGATACAAACATGGCTAAGAATATTTATGTATTTGGAATGCTTGACTGGCAGCGGGATGAACTTGACACCATCGATCATGCCGAGGATTATAATTTTATTTCTCTGCTGAGCACGGAAGAACTTATTGAACAACATCTTGGCTTTGATGATCTTTTACAACGTGCCCGGCAACAAATTGAAACCTCCGGCCTGAAACCTGATGCCTTTGTCTGTCACTGGGATTTTCCGTCCAGCTGTCTTGCCCCTGTACTGGCCGCGGAATACGGCCTGCCGGCACCATCGCTTGAATCAGTGCTGAAATGTGAGCATAAATACTGGGCCCGGTTGGAACAACAGCGTGTTGTCCCGGATTTAATCCCTGAATTTGAAGCCGTCGATCCCTTTGACCCCAAAGCCGCTGACAAAATCAGTCTGGATTTTCCGTTCTGGTTAAAACCGGTGAAGGGATTTGCCTCATTACTGGGCTTTCGCATTCAAAACCGTAGCCAGCTTGACAACGCATTACAGCAAATGCGCGAACATATCGGCGAACTTGGTCAGGCCTTTGATGCGTGCCTGAAACATGCTGAACTGCCGGATGAAATCAAAGGCATCGGCGGCTACCACGCCATTGCCGAAGGCATCATAAGCGGTAACCAGTTCGCCCCCGAAGGCTATGTTCTGAATGGTCAGATGAAAATCCATGGCCTGTTTGACATGTTTTTCACGGATAACGGCAAAACGGTGGCCGGGCTAAAATACCCCGCTGATCTGCCCCCGTGGCTGGAGAAAAAGAGCCATGAAGCCTGCCGGTTAATTCTGGAGCAGGTCGGCTTTGATAACGGCTGCTTTAATGTTGAATTCCAATGGAATGCCGCTGCCGACAAACTCTGGATTATTGAAGTCAACGCACGGATTTCCCAATCACATTGTGAAATGTTCCGCAAAGTGGACGGCATGTCCAATCATGAAATTGCCGTCAGTGTTGCTTTGGGCCATGAACCGCATTTTCCGCATGAAAGCGGTTCCTGTAAGGTTGCTGCTAAATTTTATCTCAGCAAACATGGTGATGCCAAGGTTAGTCACATGCCCAGCGCCGAAGAAATTGAAGCCTTATCAAAAGAATTCAATGATGCCCTGATCGAGCTTGGCGTTAAGCAGGGCGATCAGTTATCAGAATTACCAGAGCAACCGGTCTATTGTTACCATATCGGTGATGTCTGGATCGGCGCTGAGTCCGCAGAGGAATTACAAAATTGTTATCGCCGGCTGGTCCCGCGTATCCCGCTTGAATTCAGTGATAACGGACATCTGGAAATATAAAGGAGGACTTGTGCAACATATTGATACTTTTCCGCACAAGACCCGCGTCATAGAACATTTTTTTATTCCGCTACCCGATGGCGCTATGGTCAGTGCAAAAATCTGGTTGCCGGAAGATGCCGAAACACATCCGGTGCCCGCTATTCTGGAATATCTGCCCTACCGCAAACGGGACATGACCCGCGCCCGGGATGCTGTAAACCATCCTTATCTGGCCGGACATGGTTATGCCTGCATTCGTGTTGATATGCGCGGCAGCGGGGAATCTGACGGCATTCTGACCGATGAATATACCGAACAGGAATTATCCGATGGTGTTGCGGTCATTAACTGGATCGCGCAACAGGACTGGTGTAACGGTAATCTCGGTATGATGGGCATTTCCTGGGGCGGGTTTAATTCACTTCAACTGGCCGCCCGCCAGCCCGAGGCGCTCAAGGCGATTATTTCCTGCTGCGCGTCTGATGATCAGTATGAAGATAACATGCATTATATGGGCGGCTGTCTTTTGGGGGACCACCTGTCAGAAGCAACGGTCATGTTTGCCTTTAACAGCCTGCCGCCTGATCCAGAGCTTATCGGTGAACGCTGGCGCGAAATGTGGCTGGACCGCCTGAAAGGCAGCGGACTATGGCTGAAAAACTGGCTGGAACACCAACACCGTGATGATTTTTGGAAAACAGGCTCCGTCTGTGAAGATTATAGTCAGATCAAATGTCCGGTCATGGCGGTCGGCGGCTGGACAGACGGCTATACCAATGCCATTTTCCGGCTGCTTGAACATCTTGAAGTGCCGCGTCGGGGGCTTATCGGCCCCTGGGGGCACCGTTATCCGCATATGGGCATTCCGGGTCCGGCTACGGGCTTTCTACAGGAAGTTCTGCGCTGGTTTGACCACTGGTTGAAGGGCGATGATACCGGTATTGATCAGGACCCGATGTTGCGCGTCTGGATGCAGGATCCGATGCCGCCGGCGACCTCCTATCAGGATCGTCCCGGTCGCTGGGTGACCGAAACCGTCTGGCCGTCGTCAAATATAAAAGAACGCTGTTTTGGTCTGGGCTATCGCCATTTGACCGAAGAAGAAGACGTCATTATCGATATAGAGGAAAGCATCCAATCGCCCCTATCCGTCGGTATGTTTGCCGGAAAATGGTGCTCTTATTCTGCTTTACCGGATTTACCGCATGATCAGCGCGAAGAAGATGGCGGCGCGCTTATTTTTGACACAGACCAATTAAGTGAGGAAATGGAGATCCTCGGCAGCCCGGTAGTTGAACTGGAGGTCGCTGCCGATAAACCCGTTGCCCAGGTGGTGGTGCGGTTATCTGATATCATGCCCGATGGCCGGGCAACGCGGATCACCTACGGCCTTCTGAACCTGACCCACCGTAACAGCCATGAAAATCCTGAACCGCTGGAACCGGGCCGTTTTTATCGCGTCAGGGTTCCCTTAAACGGTATGGCGCAGCGGATACCGGCAGGTCATAAACTCAGACTGGCGGTCTCCAGCACATATTTTCCGCTGGCCTGGGCGCCGCCGGAACCGGTCTGCCTGACCTTGCGGACATCCGGAAGTCGGCTGTATATCCCCGAACGCCCGGCATATGAAGAAACCGCGTTACGGCCTTTCGGCGCACCCGAAGGTGCAGCCGAACTTGTAACCCAGCAACAAACCGAACCACGCCACAGCTGGCGTGTTGTCCGTGATCTGGTTGAAAACAAATCAACGCTTGAGGTGCTGAATGACAATGGCAGCTTTCATATTCCAGAGATCAATCTGACCCTGCGCCGCAGTACCGAAGAACAATACAGTTTCCGTGACAGTGATTTTAATTCCCTGTGCGGCATCAGTTATACAGAACGCGCTTTCCGTCGTGATGATTGGGAGGTTTCGATTATCACCCGCACGGAACTGACCTCAGATGCCGAGAATTTCTATATTCACGCCACATTGGATGCCTATGAAAAAAACCGCCGGATTTTTTCCGATAACTGGGACGAAGTTATTAAGCGCGATTTGGTCTAAGTGATAAAAATATCTTTAAAGTATAGCAATCTGCGCAATAACAACCAAAAAGACAACGGCACAATACCCCAACCCCAGATTCAACAATAAATAAGCTTTGCCTGCGTATTTATAATCGCTGTGGCGGCGCTGTTTTAAAACCGGATAAAAGGCGTAAAACTTTCTGAATTTTATAAAAGGTAAAAACACCATATTGGTTAGACCGGGATTACCGATCTTCTGATGAACCTCCGGCTCTCTTTCACGCAATTCTTTAAAGAAACAATTTAAAACCAGCACATAGGCACCGGCCAAAGCAACCCCGCCAAAAATCATCGCCAATAAAATAAGGGCCAGTGTTTCCTGAAACGCAACCGCCATAATAAACACTCCCTGTGATTTCTATTAACAATAAGCATTTATTTAAAACGTACAAGCTTCAACCGCAAGGCATTGGCAATCACACTGACTGAGGACAGCGACATTGCCGCGGCTGCGATAATCGGTGACAGCAGAATACCAAAGAACGGGTAAAGCACCCCGGCGGCAATCGGTACGCCTGCGGTATTGTAAACAAAGGCAAAAAACAGATTCTGGCGAATATTATTCATCACCGCCACTGATAGTTTTCGCGCCCGGACAATCCCGGTCAAATCGCCTTTCAACAACGTAATTCCGGCACTTTCCATCGCGACATCTGTACCCGTGCCCATGGCAATACCAACATCCGCCGCCGCCAGCGCCGGTGCATCATTGGTACCGTCCCCGGCCATGGCAACAATGCGGCCTTCTTCGCGGAGCTTTTTAACAATCCGGCTTTTATCTGCGGGCAGAATTTCAGCCTCGACATCATCAATGCCCAGCGATTTTGCCACAGCCTCGGCCGTGCGGCGGTTATCACCGGTCAGCATGACAACATGCACGCCCATCTCCTGCAATTGACGGATCGCATCCGGCGTTGTGTCTTTCACCGGATCGGCAATCGCCAGCAGACCCGCTGCTTTTTTATCAACACTGATGAAAATAACCGTCGCCCCGTCAGCACGCAGATCATCTGCCTTCTGGGATAGGCTTGAAACATCGGCAGAGATGTCCTCCATAAGCATGACATTGCCAAGGGCAATATGCGTACCGTTGATTTCACCGATAACACCCTTTCCGGTCGGAGAATCAAATCCTTCAACCCTCTGCGTCTCAACAGATTTTTCTTTGGCAGCCATTATTATCGCATGGGCCAGCGGATGTTCGCTGCCCTGCTCCAGCGAAGCTGCCATTTGTAACAATTGATCCTCTGCAAAACCCTCTGCCGGAATAATATCGGTAACCGTGGGCTTGCCTTCTGTCAGCGTTCCGGTTTTATCAACAACCAGCGTATCAACCTTTTTCATCTGTTCCAGGGCTTCGGCATTTTTAATCAGCACGCCGGACTGGGCTCCCTTACCAACCCCCACCATAATTGACATCGGCGTTGCCAGCCCAAGGGCGCAGGGGCAGGCAATAATCATGACACTGACCGCGGCAATCAGCGCATAACTGAACGCCGGCGACGGTCCGACAAACATCCAGACCGCAAAGGCGACAATGGCAATCACAATGACAATCGGCACAAACCAGGCCGCGACAATGTCCGCCAGCCGCTGTATCGGTGCGCGGCTGCGCTGGGCTTCGGCGACCATATGAACGATCTGGGATAACATTGTATCTTTGCCCACACGGGTGGCTTTCATGACAAAGCTGCCGGTCTGATTCATGGTGCCGCCGATGACTTTGCCGTCCGGTTGTTTTTTAACCGGCATGGATTCGCCGGTGATCATGGATTCATCAACCGCGCTCTGGCCTTCGGTTACAACACCATCCAGCGGCACTTTTTCACCCGGACGGACGCGCAGCAGATCGCCTTCCTGAATATCTTCCAAAGGCACATCTTCATCCTGCCCTTCCTGATTAATACGCCGCGCGGTTTTCGGGGCCAGCCCCAGCAACGCCCGAATGGCGCCGCCGGTCTGTTCCCGGGCTTTCAGCTCAAGAAACTGCCCCAGCAGGACCAGCACAACAATCACAGCGGCGGCCTCAAAATAGATCGGCACCGACCCATCCTCATTCTGAAACGTATCGGGAAAAATACCCGGTGTCAGCGTTCCGGCCATACTGTATATCCAGGCAACGCCCGTGCCCATCGCAATCAGGGTAAACATATTCAGATTCCAGTTTTTCACGGATGCCCAGCCCCTTTGGAAAAACGGCCAGCCGGCCCATAGCACCACCGGCGTTGCAAAAACCATCTGTATGATATTAGAAGTCTGCCCGGCAATATACTGATGAAGGTTCAAAACATGACCGCCCATCTCCAGCACAAAAACCGGCAATGCCAAAAACAACCCGACCCAGAACCGGCGGCGGAAATCTGTCAGCTCCGGATTCTCGCCCTCATCGCCGGTAATTGTTTCCGGTTCCAGCGCCATACCGCATTTCGGACAGTTCCCTGGTCCCAGCTGGCGAATTTCGGGATGCATGGGGCAAGTATACGTCACCTCATCGGGATTAACCCCTTTGGGCAATTCAACAGGGGCCTTGCTTTCGTGATGGTGACAACATTCGCTCATGTGCATTATCCTTTGCGCTTTAAAACCGGCTTTGAGATATTACCTGTAAAATAACATGAATCTTGAGTATTCCAACATATTTGCCATCTTCTTTGCTGATATTAATTGTCATTATCGCCTTGTCGATATAATATGTGCTGGGATATTTCCTTCTATTGCATAACCGCCAACATCAAGGATCAAAAAAAGATGCGGATACGTAACGAAATCAAAAGCTTGCATGACGAAATGATAGAGTGGCGGCATGAGCTGCACAGGCACCCTGAAACCGCCTTTGAGGAAACCTTTGCCTCCAAATTCGTCCAGGAAAAATTAAAGGAATTTGGCATCGATTTTAAGACGGGCTATGCGCAGACCGGCTTTATTGCCACGGTTGAAGGCAAAACCAACAAATCGGGTCGGGCTATTGGCTTCCGCTCTGACCTTGATGCGCTGGATATCAGTGAAGATTCCGGCAAAACCTGGACATCAAAACACGAAGGCAAAATGCACGCCTGCGGCCATGACGGGCATATGACAATGCTATTGGGTGCAGCCAAACATTTAAAAGATAACCCCGATTTTGACGGCAAGGTCCATTTTATCTTTCAGCCTGCTGAAGAAACACTGATGGGCGCCCGGGGGATGATCAATGATGGCTTGTTTGAAGATTTCCCCTGCGACCAGATTTACGGCATGCATAACTGGCCCTGGATTTCCAAAGGCAAATTCGGCATGCGTGAAGGCGGGCTGATGGCCGCTGTCTCCTATCTTGAAGTCACAATCATTGGTAAAGCCGGGCATTCCGGCATACTCAGCAGTGCCATTGATCCGGTGATTATCGGTTGTGAGATTATTACCTCGATCCAGACTCTGGTCAGTCAAGCGACGGATCCGATGGAACCGGCCTCTATTTACTTCCCGATTTTTGAAACCGGGGTGCATGATGCCGGGGTTGTGCCGGAAACCGTCACCTTAAAAGGCGTCCTTAGAACCTTCAGCTCGGGCCTGCGCAGCTATCTTGAACAGCGCACCCGTACGCTTTGCACGCATATTGCCTCGGCCCATGGTGGTAATGCGTCGGTTGTTGTCACCTGTGACAGTGACGAAGTCTTTAACCATGAAGAGACGACAGAAATTGCCCATAAGGCCGCCGCAAATATTGTCGGCCCCGATAATGTTGACATGCATTACGCGCCGTCTATGTCAGGTGAAGATTTCGGCAGCTTCCTTCGGGATGTTCCCGGTACCTTTATATTCATTGGTCAGGGCGAACCGGATCACCCGAAACATTCGTCTTCTTATTCAATTCACAGTCCGTATTATGACTTTAATGACGATATTCTGCCCATCGGCGTTCAATATTGGGTCAATCTGGCCGAAAGCGCACTGCCTTCAGAGGACTAAAAACACAGAAAAGGAAAAAACATGCTCGTACGTAAACTTGAAGACATCATCGGTACAGACAAAGACGTCGATACCGAAGGCTGGAACAGCCGCCGTTTATTGTTAAGAGATGATAATATGGGCTATTCCGTTCATGACACCATCATCAAAGAAGGCGCCGAGCTGACCATGTGGTACAAACACCATCTGGAAGCGGTCTATCTGATAGAAGGCGAAGGCGAAATCGAAGACCTGGCCACGGGGGATATTCACCCGCTTGCGGTGGGAACGATTTATGCGCTGGACAAGAATGACCGCCATATTCTGCGCGCCAACAAGGGCACGCATATGCGCATGGTCTGTGTCTTTAACCCGCCGGTTACAGGTCAGGAAGTGCATGACGAAGACGGCGCCTATGTTGTCCATGACTGATACGGAGTAAATGCGGCCCATGGCGCTTGATAAAATAGATATTAAAATTATCGAAACTTTACAGCGCTATGGCCGCCTTACCAATCAGCGGCTTGCCGAACATGTTAACCTGTCCCCCAGCGCCTGTCTGGAACGACATAAAAAGCTGGATCAGGAAGGCTATATCCGCGGCTATCTTGCCGATATTGATTTTGAAAAAATCACCCCTCACTCAACCATCATGGTTGAAATCACCTTGAAAAAGCACCATTCGGAAGACTTCCAGCGCTTTGAAAATGTTGTCATCAAACTGCCCGAAATTATTGAGTGCTATGCAGTCGGCGGCGGCATTGATTATATTGTCAAATTCATCTCGCATGACATCAATCATTACCAGCAGATGATGGACCAGCTGCTGAACAGCAATGCCGGTATTGACCGCTATTTCACCTATTTTGTCACCCGTCAGATTAAAAAAACGCCCTATCCGGTTGATCGCTTTTTTGACAGCGCATAAGTCTATTCCCCGCATATAATTCTATAGAAAATCTATATTACCGAATTATATGCGGTAATATGGCTGATGTTCAGTGAGATTTTTTGTATTATTTGTGACACACTCCTTGCATTAGAAAACGATCAAAAGAAAAAGAGGCCCCTATGCAAACGCACAAGAAAACGGAGACCGTAAATCTGGTTGACCTTATTAAAAACAAGGCCCTCTTCCGCGAAGCCGCTTATATCAATGGCCAATGGAAAACAGGCGCAAAAGCAATCGATGTGACCAATCCGTCTGACGGTAGCCTGCTGGGACAGGTGCCCGATTTTGGCAAGACGGAAACGGAAGACGCCATCAAGGCCGCCGATGATGCCTTTGCAGACTGGTCGACAATGCTGGCCAAAGACCGTGGCCGTATCCTGCGCCGCTGGGCAGATCTGATGCTTGATAACAAAGAAGACCTCGCCCTGATTATGACGCTGGAGCAAGGCAAGCCGTTAAATGAATCCCGCGGTGAGGTTGACTATGCCTTAAGCTTCTTTGAATGGTTTGGTGAGGAAGCCAAACGCGCCTATGGCGATACCATCCCAACCCATCTTCAACATTCTCAAATGCTGGTCAGTAAACATCCCGTCGGTGTTACCGCTGCCATCACGCCATGGAATTTTCCATCGGCGATGATCACCCGCAAAGCCGGCGCGGCGCTGGCCGCCGGCTGTACCATGGTTGTCCGTCCGGCCTCTGAAACACCGTATTCGGCACTGGCCCTTGCGGTGCTGGGCGAGCAGGCCGGCGTACCCAAAGGCGTATTCTCCGTCATCACCGGTGATGGCCCGACGATCGGCGGCACCCTGTGTGACAGCACAACAGTCCGCAAGATCAGCTTTACCGGCTCAACCGAAGTTGGCCGTATTCTGTTGAAACAATCTGCCGATACGGTCAAGAAAATGTCGATGGAGCTGGGCGGTCATGCACCGTTTATTGCTTTTGATGACTGTGATATGGATCTGGTGATCCCGGGTGCCATCGGCGCAAAATTCGCAACCACGGGGCAGGACTGCCTTGCCGCCAACCGCATCTATGTCCATGACGCGATCTATGATGAATTTGCAGAAAAATTCACCGCCGGTACAGCCGCAATGAAAATGGATGACGGGCTTGTCGAGGGCGCTGATCTGGGGCCGCTGATGAATGAAAGCGCCGTTTTGAAATGCGAAGAACATGTCAAAGATGCGCTTGATAAAGGCGCCAAACTTTTGACCGGCGGCGAACGCCATGAAAAAGGCGGGCTGTTTTACAAAGCCACCGTCCTTGGCGATGTCACGCCCGAGATGAAAATCTATCACGAAGAAACCTTCGGCCCGGTCGCCGCGCTGATACGTTTTTCTGATGAAGCCGATGTGATAAAAGCGGCCAATGACAGCGAATACGGGCTTGCCGCCTATGTCTACAGCAATGACATTGGCCGGTGCCACCGTGTCAGCAATGCGCTTGATTACGGCATGGTCGGCGTGAACACGCCAAAATTCACCGGATCTGCCATCCCGTTTGGCGGTTTCAAGCAATCCGGGCTGGGTCGTGAAGGATCGCATTACGGCCTCGATGATTACATGGAAATTAAATATATCTGTCTTGGCAATCTTGACGCCAGGGCGTAACATCAACACACAAAAGAGAAGAGAGAGAAAAGGAAAACAACATGACATCTGATTTCGAAAAACTGGCCCAAGCCGATAAAGACCACGTACTTCACCCGTTCACCGTCCTGAAAGATTATTCCGAAGGCAAAACCGGCGATCCCCGTATTCTTGCCGGTGGTAAGGGCATGAATATTCAGGATTATAACGGCAAAAATCTGATTGATGCCTTTGCCGGTCTGTATTGCATGAATATCGGGTATGGCCGCGAAGAAGTGGCTGATGCTATCTACAAGCAGGCCAAGGATCTGGCCTATTGCCACACCTATGCCCAGCAATCGAATGAGCCGATCATCCGCCTGTCAGAACGCATTTGTAAAATGGCCCCCGGCAATATGGAGCGCATTTTCTACGGCATGTCCGGTTCAGACGCCAACGAAACGCAAGTCAAGCTGGTCTGGTATTATCACAATGTCATCGGCAAGCCGGAAAAGAAAAAGATAATTTCCCGCGAACGCGGCTATCACGGCTCGTCAATCATTTCAGGCAGCCTGACCGGTCTGCCGATCTATCACACGCTGTTTGATCAGCCGACCAAACCGATCCTGCATACCGGATCACCGCATTATTACCACAATGCCAAACCGGGTGAGACCGAGCTTGAATTCTCCAAGCGCCGGGCACAGGAACTCGAAGACATGATTCTGGCCGAAGGCCCGGATACAATCGGCGGCTTTATTGCTGAACCGGTTCTGGGTACAGGCGGCATCACCCCGCCACCGGAAGGCTACTGGGAAGCCATCCAGCCGGTCCTGAAGAAATACGACATCCTGCTGATCTGTGATGAAGTCATCACCGGCTTTGGCCGCACAGGTGAAATGTTCGGTGCCACCAAATACAACATCGAACCTGACCTGATCACCATTGCCAAAGGCCTGACCAGTGCTTATGTGCCGCTGTCCGGGGCGATTGTCTCCAAGAAAGTCAGCGATGTGCTGAAACAGGGCTCCGATGTCGCCGGTATGTTCCCGCATGGTTACACCTATACAGGCCATCCGCTTGGCGCTGCGGCCGCAAATGCCGTACTGGATATTGTTGAGCGTGAAGACCTGCCCGGTAACTCCCGCGATGTCGGTGGTTATCTTCAGCAGCGCATGCAGGAAACCTTTGCCCAGAACCCATTGGTCGGTGAAGTCCGCGGCGTTGGTATGATGGCAGCCATTGAATTTGTCGCCAACCGGGACACCAAGGAATGCTTTGATAAAACACTGAAAGTCGGTGCCCGCATATCAAACGCCTGCCTGGAAGAAGGCATGATTGCCCGCGCTATGCCGCATGGCGATATTCTTGGCTTCTCTCCACCGCTGTGTATCACCAAAGAAGACGTTGATACTATTGTTGGTAAAGCCAAAACCGCCATCGACCGTGTTTCAGATGAACTGATCCGCGAAAAAGTCTGGGATGCCGCCTAAGCATCCAGACTCTGCTAAATAAAAAGGCCGGCACGGGATAATCTGTGCCGGCCTTTTCTTTTACTCAGCTCTTGGCCTTTTCTGTTGTCGCGGGCAGTTTAAGCTTCCATTGTAAATAGACCGCATATAAAACCGGCAACAGAATAAGCGACATGATCAGGGCACTGGCCATACCGCCAACCATAGGCAGGGCAATCCGCCGCATGACATCCGACCCCGGACCTTCAACAATAAAGATCGGCAACAGGCCCAGAATAATCGTCAAGGCCGTCATCAGATTGGGCCGCAAGCGCGACAAAGCCCCCCAGCGGACATTGTCGAGCAGATCGCTTTGCAGTTTTGGCGGATTTTCACGCATACGCTGATCAATAAACAATATCGTGACGATCGCCGTTTCTACGGCAACCCCGGCCAACGCAATAAAGCCAACCGCAACCGCCACCGACAGGTTATAACCGCCCAGCCATATAAACCAGATACCGCCGGTCACAGCAAAAGGCACAGCCGTGATAATCAGTAAGGGCCGATCCCAGCGCCCGTAATGTATATATAAAAGCGTCAGAATGATAAACAGCGTTGCCGGAATGGCAATGCGCAGCCTTTCATTGGCGTCCTGCATCTGTTCAAACTGGCCGGAAATTTTAAGGCTGTAACCCTGCGGCAGTTCCAGTGCGGCAAGTTCAGTCTGAAGCTCGGCAACAAAAGACCCGAGATCACGGTCTTCAATATCCACAAACACCCAGCCATTCAGCCGCGCATCTTCGGATTTAATCATCGCCGGACCATCCGCAATGCGGATTTCCGCCAGATCGGCCAGCGGAATATGCGCCCCCGCCGGGGTCGGTACCAGAATATTGTCCAGATCAGAAATATGTTCGCGGAAGGGCCGGTCATAACGCAGCATAATCGGATAACGCTCCCGCCCCTCAATCGCCTGATCAAGGGCCATACCGCCCATGGCGGTCTGGATCACCTGCTGGACCGTGGCCAGCGCCAGCCCGTGGCGGGCAATTTCACGGCGTTTGGGGTCGATTTCGATGTATTTACCGCCGACAACCCGGTCAGCAATGGCGCTGCGCGTCCCCGGAACATCACGGGCCTGAGTTTCAACATCTTTGGCGATCTGATCAATAACATCCAGATCATCGCCAGCGATCTTGATCCCCACAGGTGTCCGAATACCGGTTGTCAGCATATCAAGACGGATTTTAATCGGATAGCCCCAGCTGTTCATCATCCCCGGCAGGCTGACCCGTTTATTCATATCGGCAATCAGTTTTTCAGGGGTCATGCCCGGCCGCCATTCGGATCTTGGCTTTAATTCAACCCAGGTTTCAATCATTGCCAGCGGCGCCGGATCAGTCGCTGAATCCGAGCGCCCCGCCTTACCGAAAACATGTTCGACTTCAGGAACAGTCATCAGTTGACGATTGGTCACCTGCAGAATTTCCCGCGCCTTGGCCGTTGAGACGCCGGGCAATGTCATCGGCATATATAATAAGCCCCCCTCATAAAGCGGCGGCATGAATTCACTGCCCAGTTTCTTCAGCGGTAAGGCGGTGCTGACCAGTACGATAAGCGCAATAATAACCGTCAGCCCGCGCCAGCGCAGCACCAGATTTAAGGCCGGTTTATACAAAAAGGCCAGAAAACGGTTAAGCGGATTTTCATCCTCACGCCGGATACGGCCACGGACCAGATACATCACCAGCACCGGCACTAACGTCACAGCCAACAGGCTGGCCGCTGCCATCGCATAAATGTTGGTATAGGCCAGCGGTGAAAACAACCGCGCTGATTGTCCGGTCAAGGCAAAGACCGGCAGGAAAGACACTGTGATAATCAACAGGGAAAAGAATAATCCCGGCCCGACCTCTTTCATCGCCGCCATCATCGCCGCCCGCCGTTCTTTTTGTCCGGCATTTTTGGACAAGGCCGATAAACGATAATGGGTATTTTCAACCATCACCAGCGAGGCATCGACCATCGTACCAATGGCAATGGCAATCCCGCCCAGCGACATAATATTCACCGTAATGCCCTGCAGTGACATAACGACAAAAGCCGCCAGAATCCCCAGCGGGATGGTGATAATCGCCACCAGCATGCTGCGGATATGCAGTAAAAACAGCAATGTGATAAAGGCGACGATCAGCCCCTCTTCAATCAATTTGCCTTGCAGATAACCGACCGCGCCTTTAATCAGTTCGCTGCGGTCATAAACGGTTTTAATTTCGACCCCTTCGGGCAGGCCTTGTTTTATAGTTTCAAGCCGGGCTTTAACATCGTCAATCACCTGCGGGGCATTCGATCCGGGGCGCATGACAACGATGCCGCCAACAGCTTCGCCCATGCCATTCAGCTCGGCAATGCCGCGGCGCAGTGCCGGGCCTTCGACCACCCGGGCGACATCACCCACGGTGATGGGAACGCCCTGATCACTTTTTAAAACCACCTGCCGCAAATCTTCGGGGGCTTCAATATAACCGAGGGAGCGGATCATATATTCGCTCTCGGCCATTTCCAATGTTCGGCCACCGGTTTCCTGATTGGCGCTGCGCACCGCATCGATCACACGCTGCAAACCAACATCAAAGGCCCGCAGCTTATTGGGATCAATTTTTACCTGATATTCTTTAACAAAACCGCCGACAGAGGCAATTTCAGCCACACCCTCAACCGTGGCCAGTTCATAGCGGATAAACCAGTCCTGCAGACTGCGCAAATCCGCCAGATCATGCTGACCCGTCCGGTCATATAAGGCATATTGAAACACCCAGCCAACACCCGTCGCATCGGGGCCAAGGGCCGGTGCCGTGCCTTCAGGCAATGTTCCCCTGACCTGCGATAAGGATTCCAGCACCCGGCTGCGGGCCCAGTACATATCAACATCATCTTCAAAAACGATATAGACAAAACTGGTGCCAAACATCGAATAGCCGCGCACCGCTTTGGTTTTGGGCACCGATAACATCTGTGTTGATAAGGGAAAAGTGACTTGATCCTCGACCACCTGCGGGGCCTGCCCCGGCCATTCCGTCCGGATAATCACTTGCGTATCCGACAGATCCGGGATCGCATCCAGCGGTGTTTTATCCAGTGACAAAAGCCCCGCGGCCAATAAGGCCAGCGCCCCCAATATTACAAAAAAACGGTTATTAACCGACCAGTCAATAATTCTGGCGGCAATACTGGTGGACGGATCTTTCAGATGATCAGTGCTGGTCATGTCCCTGACCTTCCTGTGTTTCTTGTGGTGTCATATCCATATCCTCCATATCGTCACCGCCATGATCATGGCCCATCGCGGCCATCCCACCGCGCAGGCTGCTTTCAGCATCCAGCATAAACTGGCCGGAGGTGACAATCTGCTGGCCGTGATTCAGGCCTTCGGTAATTTCCGTCATGCCCTCTGCCGTGATGCCTGTTTCGACCATCACCGGTCTAAAGCGACCATCGCCCAGTTGTTCGATCACATAGGCCCCTTCACTGCTGTAAAGAACCGCCTCGACCGGAACCGCCAGCCGGGATTGAACGCCGGGCTTAAACACGGCATCGACATAGGTGTCCGGTCTTAATTGACCTTCTGGATTATCCAGGATCAGCCGGACGGTTGTTGTCCGGCTTTCCGGATCATTAAGGGGGTGAATAAAATCAATCTTGCTTGTATAAGTCTCGCCCGTTTCAGGCAGGGTGATCTCTGCCGGTGTTTCGGTATTCAAAAACTGAACATCGCGCACGGGTACTGCAACATTGACCCATAATTTGGAAAAGTCCTGCAAGCTTAAGACCCGGCCCCCTTCATTCACATAGGCGCCCTTACGAACATCAAGCGCCGTTACGGTACCATCTGCCGGAGCATAAAAAGGCGTTTGCTCCAGAAACTGGCCTTTTTTGCGCACATCGGCAATGGCTTTATCGGTCATACCATACAGGCGCAAACGCTGTTCAGGGTTTCGCGCCCGCCTGGCATTGACAAAATCTGTCTGCGCCGACATCAGATCAGGACTGTAATAACTGAATAACAGATCGCCTTTTTTAACCGTATCGCCCACCGCATCTGCCGCCAGATCCACAATCCAGCCATTGGTCCGGACATTAACGGCATGCTCAAGCCGGGTATTGGCGGCAAGCGCGCCAAAGGCGCGAATATTGCGGCCAAATTCATGATGACGGACCTCGCCGGACTTCACGCCCAACGCCTGCACATAAGACGGATCAATTTGAAATCCTTCGTCCTTCGCCGCATCTTCATTCGCAGCATCGGTATCAGCATTATGATCCGTATGGTCCGTATGGTCCGTATGGTCCGTATGGTCCTGATGATCGGCATGCGCATCAGGCCCCTCTTCAACCGGGGTTTCATCGGTTTTAGGGACCAGCGACATACCACAGATCGGACAATCGTCCCCTTCTTCACCGCTGATATGCGGGTGCATCGGGCAGATATAAGGGTCCTCCGCAGCCAACGCAGGCGGCGTGAAAACCAGGAACAAAACTAAAAACATAAAAATACGCACAGAAAATTCTCCTTTCCAAGGGTGTAAATAAACGGAAAAGAGATGTGCTTAGAGTCTGAAACGCTGTGTTGTCAGAATAACGGATGGCGGATGATAAGCGGCAGAAAGCTGCACCGGCGGGCCACGAATACTGTTGCTATGGCCGGTATTCAGGCTGTCGGCATTAGAAACATAGCCGTCAAAATCTATGATATCAAAGGAAAGATCAGGCCCGACATCTTCATCGGCCTGCTGCTGAAACAGATCAACGCCAAGGCAGTCGACAATCAAAACCGGGCCTTCATCCGTTTTCTTCTCAGCGGATTTATGGCAGGGTTCCTGTGTTTCCTGCGCTGCGGGCAGTGACATATCATACGCCATTGCGCACGCCAAAGATGGCGTCAGCATAATCAGGGTCAGAAATGTCAGCATAAAATTCCGCATCACCGCTATAGTATATCAAAATGGTAAACAAGTCTTAAACTTTTAATTAAGCTGTTCAGCATAAATAACAATATTATAGTGTTTTAATACCGCGAAATACTGATATCCAGCCCGTCCAACGCATGCAGGTAATCTTCAAGACTGATAAAGCCCATACAGGGATACGCCCCTGTCGTGGTCAAATCCCCGCGGGCCAGTTTCCCGGCCAGTATAATCGCCGGCATGCAGGGGATATAAGGACCATCTCCGGCGCGGGCGGTCAGCTCAAACCCTCGTGTTTGAATGCTGCCGTCATGCCCCGTGCCGGTCAGCTCCATGTGAAAACCGCTATCTGCCGAGCCAAAACAATCAAACAAAAACGATAGTGTCAGCAATAATGGCGCCGCCTTTTCCAAATGACGGATCACCCCGGCCCGCACAAGCCAGGACAACAGCCATAGCGATACATGAATAAACGGAATTTCAAGACCGGCATAGAAACGCACCGTTTTTAAACCCGGATAACGCTTTGGAAACAGGGTCAGATCAGGGATGTTGCAATTGCCCAGCAGTCTTTTGCCCAAATGCTCATACCGGCGGCGGTGCATATCCTGCCAGCCGTAAACCCGTGTCATCCGGCCATTGATCAGCGTCTCAAACGGCTTGCCGGTATAGCCGAGGATCGCCGCCGTGGTGGCCAGACCGCGATTGGTCTGTTGCGCTGTCGTAATACCGTAATCAAGATATTCTAACTGCTTGAAGTCTGTCTGGTAATGATCAACAAGCGCTGCGGTCAGGCCGGGCACAGAACTGGCGCCGCTGATGACCAATACATTATTTGCCCGGGCCAGCGGATCAATTTCATCAATCTCAGCCACAAATTCACGGCCATCGGCCAGATCAATATAATGACAGCCCTGATCAATACAGGCCCGCGCCACATGATAATCCTGCCCCTGAAACGGGCCGGAGGTATGAATGACAATATCCGGTTTAAGCCTTGTCAAAGCCGCAACAAAATCACTGTTGATATCCAGCGCCGCGGCCTCGGCCTTGTTTACAGCCTCAAGGCCGGAGACAAAATGCTGCGCCTTTTCCAAAGACCGTCCGGCAATGATCAGTTTAATATCAGCATTGCTGGCCAGTCGTCTGGCAATAAAACTGCCAAAATTACCATAGCCGCCAATGATCAGGACATGTTTCATTTTCTGCCTGCATCTTTATCGGTATATTTATCCCGGCCAGCCTGCCTGATGCTGTAAAAAATATTCTTCAAACCCTCAATTCCGAAAATAAAACTCAGACTTAAAAGACAAAAGAACATCAGCCTGATTGAATGGGGTAGCCATTCAAAATGTGTTAAGGGGCGGTCATCGCTTTCGACAAAAATCATGCTGATCATATTAGAAAGCTCAACCACAATCGGGATCAACAGAAGAAGACCAAACCCGGCAAAGACAACAGACAGAAATGAATCTGCGGATAGTGTTGAAATAACCTTATCCTTGTCATCCCCCGCGATCAGGCAGCCTGCCCGTTTTGCCCAAAACCATAAGATCAGCGCAAACAGGCCAAAGGGAATAACCTGCACCACGACGCTTAAAAGTATATAATTCCAGTGTTCTAAAGGTTCGGGGTGAAAAAACGGTGGCGCGATGTTGACTAAAAACAATCCCGCTGCCTTAAAAAAGAAATAAAGCGCAAAGGTTCTGGCAATAATCTCACCCAGTTCAGCTTTTGTCATCCTTTTCTGCCCTTCTGTATAATAAACTTATCTAACGCATTGGCAAAAGCCTGGCGGTCACGCTGATGAAAACTATCCGGGCCACCGGTTTCAACCCCGCTGCCACGCAGGGAATCCATGAAGTCCCGCATGGACAGGGCCTGGCCGACATTGCTTTGATCATACAGCGTTCCGCGCGGATCAAGGGCAAAGGCGCCTTTGTCAACGACGCGGGCGGCCAGCGGAATATCCGCGGTAATGATCAGATCCCCGGCGCTGCACAGTTCAACAATTTCATCATCGGCGATATCGGGCCCATCGGCGACCTGAATAAAGTGAATAAATTCAGATTGCGGTTTTTTAATCCATTGATTGGCCACCAGCGTGATTGAAATCTGCGTCCGTTCGGCCATCCGAAAAAGAATTTCCTTGATCACATTTGGGCAGGCATCTGCATCAATCCATATTTTCATTTGTCGTATCGCCTTTGGTCCTCTATAAGTAGCCTTACAATTCCATTTTAAACGACGCGTTGCAAGACAGATGTTAAGCATAAAAGACCTCACATACACGATCGGCACCCGAACCCTGATTGAAAACGGCAATGCCGATATCATGGATGGCTGGAAAGTCGGCGTTGTCGGCATCAATGGCGCCGGCAAATCAACCCTGTTCAAACTGATCTCGGGCGAACTTCCGCTTGACCGCGGCACGATTATGCTTTCATCCGGGCAGCGCATGGGGATTGTCCGGCAGGATATTCCTGAATCCGACAAGCCGCTGATTGATATCGTCCTTGAAGCGGACGAGGAATTAACCCGCCTGAACGGATTGACCGAAACGGAGCCCGATCCCAATAAGCTGGGCGACATCTATATGCGTCTGGCCGAGCTTGACGCCTACACCGCCCCGGCGCGGGCGGCAATCCTGCTCACCGGTCTTGGCTTTAAAGACGAAGAAATCTATCAACCGTTTTCATCCTTCAGCGGTGGCTGGCGGATGCGCGTGGCGCTGGCCGCCGCCTTGTTTGTCCAGCCTGATCTGCTCTTGCTCGATGAGCCGACCAACCACCTTGATCTGGAAGCGATCATGTGGCTGGAAAGCTATCTGGCCAATTATCCGCACACTTTGCTGATCATCTCGCATGACCGCGATATTCTGAATAAATGTATTGATCATGTCCTGCATATCGATCAACAGCAAATCACCATGTATACCGGTGACTATGATACTTTTGAACGCGAACGCGCGGCAAAGCTGAACCTGCAGCAGAAAATGCATGAAAAACAGCAGGCCGAACGCGCCCGTATTCAGGGCTTTATCGACCGTTTCAAGGCGCAGGCCAGCAAGGCCCGTCAGGCCCAGAGCCGGATGAAAGCACTGGAACGCATGGATATTGTTGATGCGATTATCGCCTCGCGTTCTGTGCGCTTTAATTTTCCCCAGCCGGATAAATTATCACCGCCGATGATATCGCTGCGCCATGTCAGTGTCGGCTATACCGCCGGACAACCGGTGCTGCGCCACTTACATGAAAACATTGATCCCGGCGACCGGATCGCCCTGCTGGGGGCCAATGGTAACGGTAAATCGACCCTGATCAAACTGATCGCTGATAAGCTCAGTCCCATGGATGGCGAAGTCGTACGCTCCAAAAAACTGCGTATCGGTTATTTCTCGCAGCATCAAACCGAAGAACTCGATGTTGAGGAAAGCCCCTATCAGGCGCTGTCCCGCATGGTACTTCAGACCACAGGTGAAGCCAGAGAACCGGCCGTCCGGGCCAAGCTGGGCCAGTTCGGCTTTTGCCGCGATCTTGCGGATAATAAAATCGGCAATCTGAGCGGTGGTGAAAAAGCCCGCTTGCTGTTTGCCTTCATGAGCTATGATGCACCGCATATGCTACTACTGGATGAGCCGACCAACCACCTGGATGTCGATGCCAGAGAAGCCTTGATTCAAGCCCTCAATCATTACGAAGGGGCCGTGATCATGGTCAGCCACGATCCCAGCATGGTTGAACGGGTTGCCGACCGCCTGTGGCTGGTTAAGGACGGCACCTGCCAGCATTTTGACGGCGATCTTGAGGATTACCGGAAATTTGTCATCCAATCCCGCCGCGATGACAAAAAGAAAGACAGCAAAAATAATAAAAAAGCCAAAGCGGAGAAAAAGAACAAGACCGCGGGGAGAATCTCACCCAAAGATCTGGAAAAAAGCGTCGCCAAGGCTGAAAAAACAGTCGCGGATCTGGAGGCGGAAAAGCAAAAACTTGAAGACCTGCTGGCCGATCCTGAAATCTATGACGATCTTGATAAAGCCACAAAGACGCAGCAAAAATATGCGCGGGTCACCAAAGACCTTGAAAAACAGGAAAAATCATGGCTCGAAGCGCTTGCAGAGCTGGAAGACGCCTGCTGACCTTTTCGCACATCAGTTTTCATCGGAACTTTTAAACAGGGCTATTGTTATGCCTATGAACATACAGTCACCTGAATAAAAGATCTGCCCATGGACTTTAAAATTCTGCATAAAACCTTAAGCGCCTGCATCAAACGTTATAAATGGATACAAATAACCATTGGTATTTTAGGAAACCTGTTCTGGCTGGTCGGTAGCATTCTATTTTTACAAGACATAGACAGCGCCGGCTGGTTCTTTCTGATTGGCACAACGGGTATGCTTATCAATTCAATCGGCAATCTGATTGCAGAAACGGAATCTAATGGCACAACGGCCCTGACCGATATTGGCTGTCGCGTCAGACTCCACCAACATAATGAAAAAAGGCAGCATCCCTATCACCAAAAATATTCATGAAATTTAGAAGGATGCATTCACAGATAAAAAGACCTGACGTTCTCTTCCCGGGGCTGAGGTTTCCCGAACGTCCTCATGGTTAAGCTGCTGCCCTGATAAGGCCAGCGTTATGTTTTCGTTCACATTATAGGCAACCCTGCCGCTAAGGCTGAGAAAACTACCGGCGTCAACCTCACTATAAGGAGAAATACCGCGCAAAACCTTATATCCAGTGACATAACGCGCATATCCATCAACTTCCCAAGCCCCCTTCGTATAGCCAAGATGCCCGTTTAGCGTATGTGTCGGCGTTGCGTCCTCGCCATCATAACCAACCGTTGTCGTACCGCCCTGATTGACCGTCAGCTTATCATCAACATGCTGAATCATGTAATTGGCATCCCAGTTCCAATCTGTACCAATCAAACCTTCAAGGCCGATTTCAGCGCCAATGGTGCTGCTGTCTCCGATATTATCCGGTTGAATGCTCGTCCCGACAGTATTCACATTGTCCGGCCCTTTAATATCCTTAATTTCCTGATAAAACACGCTGGTCCGCAATTGGCCACTAATTTGATCAATCCTACGATCATAACCGATCTCATAATTTTTTATGACCGAGGCATCAATACCGGGATTGCCGACAACCGTAACCGGACCGAAATCAAGCATCTGACCAAAATCCCAAAGACTGGGGGCCTGAACGCCCCGCGCGGTACTCAGCCGCAGTGTATCATGGGGCGTGGCGTGCCAGACCAGACCGCTGTTATAGGCAATTTCAGTTATGCGTTTATTATACTGCTCATTAGAGGTGACAAGCGCATTTGTCAGCAATGGACCGCTCCGCCCCATATCAAGATGATCAACGCGGATAGCATTGGTCCAGCTGAGATTATCACGCAAACGCCAATTCCACATGCCGCCGGCAGCATAAAGATCATAATAGACTTCGCTGCCATCCGGCACAACGTTAGAACCTGTCAGGGAATTATGCCGATATTCCGTCAAAACCTGAAAATCATGATTAACGCTGAACGGAAACAGATATTCTGCCTGTGCAACCGTCACACTGTTATCCAGCTCCAATGGAAATGTCGGATCAAGTCCCTTCTTTTCACTTATATTGTGATATACCGTGGCCTCAAACATGCCGGGCCCGGCTTCCGCCGCGAGACTTAATTTGGCAGATTCAGTTCCATGACGCGTACTTGACGGCGCATAAGACGGTATAAAATGAGACGCCTGCAGCGCTGATTTATTTACCTCCAGCCGCAAATGCGCTGAATCTGTAACTTCAAATACACTATCAACTGCGAAAGACCACTGATCCGGATCTTCGTAATCGAAACCGGCGGGCGAATCGAAATCTTCTGATGTCATTCTGCCGCCTGATAGCCGCATACCATAGTTTTCGCCCTGAATCGTATGCAGAAAATGCCCCTGTTTATAATCATCCGTCCCGACCCTGACACCGGCACTGGATACATCGTCATATAGCGGATTATAAGTAATGATATTCACCACCCCGCCGACAGCATTAAAACCGAACAGTGCGGAATTTGGCCCTTTGACAATTTCAATCTGTCGGATTTCTTCCAATTGGACGGGAATTGTCTCCCAGGCGACATGGCCGTAATCATCGGTATAGACCTGCCGTCCATTGACCAGAACCAAAAGACGCGGCGAAAAAACTTCATTATTGCCCCGCACACTGACATCAGAATATGTACGGGTCCATTGCCAGACACTCATACCGCCAACATGGCGAAGCACACCGGGAATATCGGTGGCCGGGGATCTGCGTATATCTTCATCTGTAAGAATCTCCATCGTGACGGGCACATCAGGCGCCCTTTGCGGCTTGCCTGTTGCGCTGGTGGTCACCGCCTCACCAAATAATTCTTCAAGTGACTGATAATCTATTGTTTGTGCCTGTGCCGTGCTCCCCAAGAATGCCGCAGTCGATAAGCATAAAAACGCAGCAATTATTTTAGTTTTACATGACATTATTTTAAATATCCTCAAAAGGAGCAAAATCTGACAAAACTTTATCAGAAATACATGACCGTGCCAATCTTAACCTAGGGTTTACACCTGATACCGCTCTTTTATTTTAAAGCACTGTCCAGATTGGTTTTTATTTGCTAGAGTTATATATCAATATATATGTTCAGCCTCTAGCGGGTAGAAAAAAATAGTTACCTTGAAAAAAAATATTAAACTCTTTTTGTTTATAGTTTTTGCGACAGTTTTTTTCCTGTCGTCAACAGCGCATGCTGACAATCAGGATGTCACTCTTAAAGACCTGCAAACCATTACACGGACCATAGGCTTTCTCGAGGAAAAATCCTCTGCGCCGTTAAACATGGCGATCGTCTATGATCCGAACATCAACATATCTGTCAGAAATGCCCGTCGCATGCGCGATCTGATCAAATCACAGGACAACAAACAGATAACACCCTTACTTGTTCCCGTGTCAGAGCTATCTCTTTTAAAAGAAGCTTCTTTTGCTTTTGTAACGACGGGCCTGCAGCCTCATTATAATGAGATTACCAGTGCTTTGAACACACATCGTATCCTCAGCTTTACCCTTGACCGGGCCTGTTTGGAACAAAATTGCTGCGCGATTTATGTAAACTCCGAAAACCGGGTTGAAATTGTCATTAACAAAACCATAACGGATACATTAAACGCCCGTTTTAAACCCATTTTTCTTATGCTCGTAACGGTTATATAAATGAATTTTCGTGGTATCTCAGGGATTAGAAGTAAAGTTTTTCTACCTCTAATTCTGTTAATGACAGCCATGGGAATTTATTTTTATG
>JBNJDW010000001.1:0-35419 GCA_051745265.1 Pseudomonadota bacterium | reverse complement strand
CAGCTGCCAAAAAGGCACCTGCAAAAAAAGCTGCGGCAAAAACAACAGCGACCAAAAAAACAGCCGGTAAAACCGTGATTGTAACGCAGGTCGGCAGCCCGATCGGTCGTCAGGCGTATCAACGTGGTACCTTGGTCGGTCTTGGTTTGAACAAGCTTCACCGCACGCGGGAACTTGAAGATACACCGGCAGTGCGCGGTATGATTGAAAAGGTAAAACACCTGGTACGCGTCGAAGGCGCGGCATAATAAGAAAATGGAAAATGGTGCTGATATGAAATTAAATGAATTAACTCCAGCTGAAGGTTCGACCAAAGACCGTATGCGCGTAGGCCGCGGCATTGGTTCGGGCAAAGGCAAAACAGCCGGTTCAGGTCACAAAGGCCAGAAGGCACGGTCAGGCGTTGCGATTAAAGGTTTCGAAGGCGGTCAAATGCCATTGTACCGTCGTTTGCCGAAAATGGGCTTTAGAAACCCCAATGTTAAACGCTATGCAGAAATCACCCCGGGCCGTTTACAGGCGGCGCTGGATGCCAAAAAACTGGATGCCAAATCAGATATTACCGCAGATGTTCTGGTTAAAAGCGGTATCATCAGTAACGCATATGACGGTGTACGTTTGATTGGCGGCGGTGAGCTGACCACAAAAGTAAAACTGAAAGTTAACGGCGGTACAAAATCTGCGATCGCAGCTGTTGAAAAAGCAGGCGGTTCCGTAGAAGTCGTCGCCAAACGCGAAAAAGTTAAAAAGCTGGAAAAGAAAGCACAGTCAAAGGCTTAAGGTCTTGAATTATTGCTTTTTATGAGCTTGTGAATACACCCCGGTGCTGTCGATTTTGTTCGAAAACACCGGGGTTTTTATTTTAACACCAGACTTTATGAAACTTTGCTTTTTCCCGTATATATTTCTTGAAATCGAAGCAGAATCCTCTAAGGTCGAGGTAACTTTTTTTATATAGAACAGAGGTCCATTACAGATGTCTTCCGCAGTCGAGCAGTTCGCATCCAACCTGAATTTCGGGGCGTTTTCAAAAGCCGAGGAGCTTAAAAAGCGTATCTGGTTTACCCTGGCAGCTTTGGCGATTTATCGTCTCGGGACATATGTTCCGTTGCCCGGTATTGATCCGCAGGCCTGGGAAGATATTTTCAATCAAAAATCCGGTGGTCTCATTGACATGTTTGACATGTTTGCCGGCGGTGCTTTCTCACGGATGTCGGTTTTCACACTGAATATTATGCCCTATATCTCGGCCTCTATTATCATGCAGTTGATGACGGCCATGGTCCCCAAGATGGAAGCCATCAAGAAAGAGGGCGAGACCGGACGCAAGAAAATCAACCAGTATACCCGTTATCTAACGGTGTTGTTGTCGGCTGTTCAGGCCTATGGCCTTGCTGTCTGGCTGGAAAGTGTCCAGACCTCCGGCGGTGGTTTTGCCGCGCTTAACCCGGGCCTGTTCTTTAAGGCATCGATCATTATTACCATTGTCGGTGGTACCATGTTCCTGGTCTGGCTGGGTGAGCAGATTACCTCACGCGGGGTTGGTAACGGGATATCGTTGATCATCTTCGCCGGTATTGTTGCCGAATTGCCGCGTGCTATCGTGGAGACTTTAGAATTTGGCCGGCAGGGCGCTCTGGCCCCTGTGCTTATTCTGGGCATCTTTGCTCTGGTTATTGCGGTGATTACCTTCATTGTCTTTATGGAGCGTGCCCAGCGGCGATTGATTGTTCAATACCCTAAACGTCAGGTCGGTAATCGGATGTATGGCGGCGATTCGAGCCATATTCCGCTGAAGCTGAATACCGCAGGTGTTATTCCGCCGATCTTTGCCTCATCTCTGCTGTTCCTGCCACTGACATTAGTTGGTTTCATGGGCGGTGACGGTGGTGAAACGATCTCTACGATCGAACAGCATCTCCAGCATGGCGAGCCACTGTATATGCTAATGTACGGCGCCTTGGTGGCTTTCTTCGCCTTTTTCTATACGGCGATTGTCTTTAACCCCAAGGATACGGCTGAAAACCTTCGTAAATATGGCGGTTTTGTACCCGGTATCCGTCCTGGTTCCAATACAGCCCAGTATATTGATTATGTGCTGACCCGTATTACCACGATCGGCGCGGCCTATCTGGTCTTTATCTGTCTGCTGCCTGAATTTGTGATGGCGAAATATCAATTGCCCTTCTATTTTGGCGGGACCAGTCTTTTGATTGTTGTTACGGTAACCATGGATACGGTTGCCCAGATCCATTCACATCTGATCGCTCATCAGTATGAAGGGTTGATCAAGAAAACACGCTTGAGAGGACGCAAGGGATGAATATCATCTTAATTGGCCCCCCGGGCGCCGGAAAAGGCACCCAGGCGCGCAGGATTGAAGAACAGCATGGCGCCGTTCATTTATCGACAGGCGATATGTTGCGGGCAACAATCAAATCCGGTGATGCGCTGGGACAGGATCTGAAGAAAATACTGGATGCCGGCGCGCTGGTCCCTGATGAGATGATGATTGAGATGATCTCTCACCGTATTGCCCAGCCTGATTGTCAAAAAGGTTTTATCCTGGATGGTTACCCGCGTACTGTCGCGCAGGCCAAGGCTCTGGAAAAAATGCTCGAGAATAATAACCGGGATCTGGATGCCGTTATTAAAATAGAAGTCGATGAAGAGGCTCTTGTCAAAAGGATCAGTGGGCGCTTTACCTGTAAAGAATGCGGTGAAGGCTATAACGATTACTTTAAAACGCCAAAGGTCGAAAATAAATGCGATAACTGCGGCGCGGTTGATTCTTTTGTCCGGCGGACAGATGATACGCCGGAAACCGTACGCGAAAGATTAAAGACATATCATGCCCAGACGGCACCGATTCTGCCGTATTATAAAGAATCAGGGTTGCTGCAGACGGTGGATGGCATGCTGCCAATGCCGGAAGTTACAGCCCAGATTAATGCGATTCTGTCGCCCGGCACGGCTTCGGCGGCGGCAGAAAGCTAAAAAAACCGTACCAAGGTCTGATATTGTGGTTTTTTTATAGAAAACCGGTATTCTGTGCTTGACGTTGCATTTCAAAGTCATATAATGCGCAGGCCAACGAAATGATTTTGGTATAAGATTCAATGTTCGTGTTAAAGAAAACACGAAGGACAAAAAAAGGTAAGGAGTTAACGTGGCTCGTATTGCAGGTGTAAATATCCCACCCAATAAGCGTGTAGAAATCGCGCTGACATATATTCATGGTATCGGTCCGACTTCGGCCAAGAAGATTTGTGAAAAAGCAAATATTCCTGCGGAACGTCGGGTTAATCAAATGACCGAGGCTGAAGAAACCCAGATCCGTAATATTATCGCCAGCGATTTTTCGGTTGAAGGGGATCTGCGCCGCACCGTTTCCACGAATATTAAACGTCAGATGGATCTGGGAAGCTACCGGGGTTTGCGTCACCGCAAAAACTTACCGGTCCGTGGTCAAAGAACTCACACAAACGCCCGTACCCGTAAGGGTCCGGCCAAGGCGATTGCCGGTAAGAAAAAGTAATAAGGACAGGTAAAGATGGCTAAGAAGGCAGCAACAGCAACACGAACACGTCGTCGCGATAAGAAAAACATCACCCAGGGTGTCGCGCATGTGAATTCAACCTTTAACAACACCATGATCACGATTACCGATCAACAGGGTAATTCAATTTCATGGTCATCTGCAGGAAGCCAGGGCTTTAAGGGCTCTCGGAAATCGACTCCTTATGCAGCCCAGATCGCTTCTGAGGACGCCGGACGGAAAGCCATGGAACATGGTTTGAAAAATCTGGATGTCGTCGTGCGCGGACCGGGTTCAGGACGGGAATCAGCTTTGCGCGGTTTGCAGGCACTTGGTCTCGTGGTCAATTCCATCGTAGATTCAACGCCGGTACCGCATAACGGTTGCCGCCCTAAGAAAAAGCGCCGTGTTTAATATAGGATATGGTGTTAACCGGCCTGATGAGGGCCGGATAAAAGTTATAAATCATACTAGATGCGGAAGGGTAGAGCCTTGATAGAGAAAAACTGGCTAGAGCTTATTAAAGCAAACAATATTGATATTAAAACCAAACTGGATCCGAACCGTTTTGGAACGGTTATCGTTGATCCTCTGGAACGTGGTTACGGCCTGACGCTGGGGAATGCCCTGCGTCGTGTTCTGTTGTCTTCCTTGCAAGGCGCAGCAGTAACCGCGATTAAAATTAACGGCGGCAGCGTTCTTCATGAATTCTCCTCAGTCGAGGGTGTCCGTGAAGATGTGACCGACATTATTCTGAACGTGAAATCCTTGGCGCTGAAGCTGCATGCTGAAGGCCCGCGGAAGCTTATCCTGAAGGCGAAAGGCCCGGGCGAAGTCACCGCAGCCCAGATCGAAGAAGTCGCCGATGTTGAAATCATGAACAAAGATCTGGCTCTTTGCACACTCAGCGAAGGCGCCAATTTTGAAATGGAATTGACCGTTGATACTGGTAAAGGCTATTGCCCGGCCAGTCAGAACCGTCCGGAAGAAGCGCCAATCGGCCTGATCCCGGTAGACAGTCTGTTTAGCCCGGTCCGTAAGGTTTCTTACCGCGTGGAAGATACCCGCGTGGGCCAGATCACGGATTATGATAAGCTGATTTTGGATGTTGAAACCGATGGTACGGTTCGCCCTGAAGACGCTGTTGCTTTTGCAGCCCGTATTCTTCAGGATCAGCTTCAGATCTTTGTTAACTTTGAAGAGCCGGATGTTGCCCGTGCAGGCGAAGAAAAAGATGAACTGCCGTTCAACCGCAACCTGCTGCGTAAGGTTGAGGAACTTGAGCTGTCTGTTCGTTCTGCAAACTGCCTGAAAAACGACAACATTGTTTATATCGGCGATCTGGTACAGAAAACCGAAGGCGAAATGCTGCGCACACCAAACTTTGGCCGTAAGTCTTTGAACGAAATCAAGGAAGTACTGTCAGGTATGGAATTGCATCTTGGTATGCAGGTGCCCGAATGGCCGCCGGAAAATATCGAAGAACTGGTTAAGAAAGTCGAAGACCCGTTCTAAGCTGATACCGCCGCATGATTTATGCGGCGTATTTGCTTTTGGTCTGACCGCTTTTTTTAGGGTCGCAGTGACCCGGCGATTAATATTGAATTTTTCAAGTTGGTCGTAGTTTTATCCGCCTTATGCGTAAGGCAGCTGTAAAGAAGGAGAATATCGCCATGAGACATGGAATGAAGCACCGTAAACTTAATCGGACAAGCACGCACCGCGAGGCGATGTTCGCCAATATGGCAGCTGCGCTGGTTAAGCATGAACAAATTAAAACCACTTTGCCCAAGGCAAAAGAACTGCGCAAAATTGTTGACCGTCTGGTGACATTGGGCAAAAAAGGCCGTCTGGGCGATCGTCGTCTGGCAGCGGGCCGTATTCGTGATGATGAAATGGTTAAAAAGCTGTTTGACGTTCTGGCTGATCGCTACAAAGACCGCAATGGTGGTTACACCCGCGTCCTGAAAGCCGGCTTCCGTTATGGCGATGCCGCGCCGATGGCGATTATCGAACTGGTTGATCGTGATACGACTGCCAAAGGTAAGGACAGTGGTCCAAGCCAGTTTGAAGATGAAATCGTCGAAGAGCCGGTAGTTGAAGAAAAGCCGAAAGCTAAAAAAGCGGCCAAGAAAGACGATAAAAAAGACGACAAAAAGGATGAGGGTAAAGCCAAGGCTGAAAACACCAAGGCAAAAACCAAAGCCAAGTCTAAAACCGATAAAGCTGCCGAGCCTGCCGTTGATCGCAACGCTAAAACCGTTGAAAAAGAATCCGGCAAGAAAAACAGCGATAAGTAATCATATTTTATAGTCTGTGAAGACGCCCGAAGTTTAACGCTTCGGGCGTCTTTTTTTTGTGCCTTAAAAACGGGTGTCGTATGGCACGCGGTATTTACGGCCCGGCTTTTCATGCTATATTTTATAATCAGGTTATTTATTGCAGAGGTGGAGGACATATGCACAATCGCATATTTATCTGTTTTCTTGTTCTGATGTTGATGACAGCACCCGTTCTGGCCGCGGAGACAGCGCAGCGTCAGGTCCCTCAGAGTGACAGTCAGGTAAAGCTGTCCTATGCGCCGCTGGTTAAAAAAACCGCGCCTGCGGTGGTCAATATCTATACCAAACGTGTGGTCCGTCAGCGGGCGCGGGTCAGCCCGTTTTTCGGCAATCCGTTTTTTGATGATTTCTTTGGCCGCGGTTTTGGCGGGCTGGAACGTGAACGGGTGGCCAATGCCCTTGGCTCCGGCGTTATTCTTGATCAGGAAGGGCTGATCGTGACCAATGCCCATGTCATCAAAGACGCCAGTGAAATCAATGTTGTCCTAAAAGATGGCCGCGAATTTGAAGCGGAAAAGGTCTTTTTTGATGAACGTTTTGATCTGGCCGTTTTGCGGATTGATGGCGGCGAGGAGCCTCTGCCGGTTTTGAAGCTGGCACCGCATAATGATCTTGAAGTCGGCGATCTTGTGCTGGCGATTGGTAACCCGTTCGGGGTTGGCCAGACCGTGACCAGTGGCATCGTTTCTGCCCTTGCACGCACCGCGGTCGGTATCGGTGATCAAAGCTTTTTCATTCAGACAGATGCGGCGATTAACCCCGGGAATTCGGGCGGCGCGCTTGTCTCTATGGATGGTTATCTGGTCGGGGTGAATTCGGCGATCTTTTCCCATGATGGCGGCTCGCTCGGTATTGGTTTTGCGATTCCGGCAGAACTGGTGCGCACAGTGCTCAATTCAGTGCGGGCCGGTCAGGATAAGCTGGTGAAGCCCTGGATCGGGGCCAAAGGACAGTCGGTGACATCGGATATTGCCAAGGCGCTTGGTCTGCCCTCAGCGCAGGGGGCGATGGTGAACCGCATTCATCCGCAAAGCCCGGCGGCTAAGGCCGGATTGAAGAAAGGCGATGTTATCCTGGAAATTAATGGCCAGCAGATCAATGATCCGGCCGCTTTGAAATTTTATCTGGCCATGGTTGAAATCGGCGCGCCTGTCGAGTTGGAAGTCCATCGTAAGGACGGGGTGCGGCATATCCGTTTCACTGCCGAACATCCGCCCGAAACCCCGCCACGTAATGAAACCCTGTTAGAAGGCCGCCACCCGCTGTCAGGCGCAGTGGTCGCAAACATCAATCCGGCGCTGGAGGATGAGCTGAACATGGTCATTGATGATCAGGGCGTGGTCGTGATTGATTTTCAGAACCGCAACCGGCTGGGCCTTCAGGTCGGAGATATTGTTTACAGTCTGAACGGCAGCCGTGTAAAGTCAGTGGATCAGTTACAGGCATTGCTGGATAAATCAGCATCCGGCTGGGCGATGAAATTTAAACGGGATGGCCGGATACTGTCCCTGATTATGAGGTAAAAAATGGCCAACTTATTTGAATCCGCCGCGGATAAAGATCCCACCAACCGTCCGCTGGCCGATCAACTGCGCCCCAAAACATTGGAAGAGGTCGCCGGACAGGACCATCTGTTGCGGGATGACGGCGTGATTGCCCGTATGGTCAAAAATGGTCGGATCAGTTCGCTTATACTATGGGGGCCGCCGGGCTGCGGTAAAACGACGATTGCCCGCTTGCTGGCCGATCATACCGATCTGTTTTTTGAGCCTTTATCGGCAATATTCTCCGGCGTTGGTGAATTGCGCAAGGTCTTTGAGGAAGCCCGCCGTCGCCGCGAGACCGGGCAGGGCACTTTGCTGTTTATTGATGAAATCCATCGATTTAACAAATCACAGCAGGATGCTTTCTTGCCGTATGTCGAGGATGGCACGGTTGTCCTGATCGGGGCGACGACGGAAAATCCGTCTTTTGAGCTGAATGCCGCCTTGCTGTCACGCTGTCAGGTCGCGGTGTTGAACCGTCTGGATGATGTAGCGCTCAACCGTTTATTAGAGGCGGCAGAGGATAAAACCGGCAGCCGCCTGCCATTGGATAAAGATGCGCGGTCCGCGTTAAAGGCGATGGCCGATGGTGATGGCCGCTATCTTCTGAATCTGGCCGAACAGATTTATGCCGCCAATGTGACAGAAGATCTGGATGTTGAAAAGCTGTCAAATCTGGTCCAGAAACGCATGCCGCTTTACGATAAAAAGCAGGACGCCCATTATAACCTGATCAGTGCCTTGCATAAATCGGTGCGCGGGTCGGATGTCAATGCGGCGCTGTACTGGCTGGCGCGGATGTTGACCGGCGGCGAAGACCCGCGTTATATCGCAAGGCGTGTTGTCCGCATGGCGATTGAGGATATCGGCCTTGCTGATCCCGCCGCCTTGCAGCACGCCATTGCCGCCTGGGAGACCTATGAGCGCCTCGGCAGTCCGGAAGGCGAGCTTGCCATTGCCCAGGCAGTGATCTATTGCGCGACCGCGCCGAAATCGAATGCCGCCTATGCCGCTTATAAATCGGCGATGCGCGCGGCCAAGGACACCGGATCATTGATGCCGCCCAAACATATTCTGAATGCACCGACCAGGATGATGAAAGATATTGGCTATGGCAAGGATTACGCCTATGACCACAATACCGAACACGGCTTTTCCGGGCAGGATTATTTCCCTGAGGAAATGGAACGGGAAGCCTTTTATCAACCGGCCCAACGCGGTTTTGAGCGTGAAATCAACAAGCGGCTTGAGTACTGGCAGAAACTGTCAGAACAATTGAACCGTGATTAACATCAAAGACCGGGTTTGCCCTTTTCTCTGAGGACAGATGACGCTACATTAAAGACTGTATAGCCACAAACGCCCGATTAAGGACTTATGACCGAATTTCTGTTTTTCACCCAGCCGCTGGCTTTGTTTTTTACAATGCTGTTGCCGCTTTTATGGCTGCTGTTTCGGCTGTTTCCGTTACGGCCGCGGCGGGTGGTCTTTCCGGCACTGGTGTTGTTTGGCAAAGACAAAAAAGAACGGCCAAAGCCGCGCGATATTCCTTTATGGCTGAAACTGATGCGTTTGTTTGCCGTGCTGCTTTTTATTCTGGCGCTGGCCCATCCGGTTTATGATCCGAATCGGGATGCGATTTCTTTTGATCCGACTTTGATTGTGATGGATAACAGCTGGGCTGCTGCGGCTTCATGGCCCAGCCGGGTTGATGCCGTTCAGCAGCGGCTGGATGCTTTTGTCGATATCAGCCGCGTGCCGATCTCTGTCATTACAACGGCGCCCGACCGTAATACCGGTGAACCGGTGTTTGAACGTAATTTATCACCTGATGAAGCAAAGCGGCTGATCGCCTCGCTGACGCCGGAGCCCTGGCCATCTGATTATAAAGCGGCCGGTATGGCTGTTAAGGCCTCTTTATTCGAAAGCCGTCATGACTGGAATACTTTGTGGTTCAGTGACGGGCAGGGCGGCAAGGCGCAGGAGGACCTGCTTGAAACGCTTTCCGGTTATGGTCAAACCGTCGTTTATGAAGACAGTGATATAAATCAGGGCCTGATGATTAAATCGGTTGAGCGGACGGATGCCGGGCTTGCGGTCACGCTTAATCGCCATGATGTCGGGGTGCCTAACCGTCAGACTGTCTCTGTATTGTCACGTAGTGGTGAAATCATGACCCGTAAGGATATTCTGTTTGAACAGGATATGACAGAGCGCACCGTTAATATCAATTTGCCCGAACAGGTCGCCAATGATGTGGGCCGGGTGAAATTGTCGCCGGAAACCACAGCTGCGACGGTCTGGCATATGGATGGCGGCTGGCAGCAGCCGCAGGTCGGCATATGGACCAGGCGGGATATCAACCAGAAACAGGATTATCTGAATGATGCGTTCTATATTGCCCAATCCCTGCGGGGCCGGGCAAAACTGTCTGCCGGCGGGCTTGATGACTTGCTGGGGGATAAAAACCTGTCAATGATCATCCTGCCGGACAGTACCGAGCCTGACAGCAGCGATTATCAAAAGCTATCCGAATGGGTTGAAAACGGCGGCATATTGCTGCGTTTTGCCGGTCCGAACCTTGCCGAAGAACGCGGCGCGCAGCTATTGCCCGTTGACCTTTATGGCGGAGAACGCAGCTTTGGCGGCGCGATGAGCTGGGAGGAACCGGCCAGAGTCAGCGGCTTTGCCCCGCAATCACCATTGGCCGGTTTGCAGGTTTCCGATGATCTGGTCATTCGCCAGCAGGTGCTGGCCCGCCCGTCAATTGATCTGAATGAAAAACGCTGGGCCTGGCTGGAGGATCAGACACCGTTGATCACCCATGACCGGACGGGTCAGGGCGGTGTGGTTCTTGTTCATACCACGGCGGATATCAGCTGGTCTGATCTGGTCCTGTCGGATGTATTCCCGCTGATGATGGCGTCGATGGCCGATTTCAGCGAAGGCGGCAATCTGGCGACATCGGATGATCTGATCGTTACGCCCAGCCGGATGATTGATGCCAATGGCCGTTTAACGGCGCCCGGCTTTATGGCCGCGGCTGAAAATTACGGCACATTAATGGCGCAGCCAGCTTCACCAAGCCATCCGCCCGGGTTATATACGTCTGCCGGTACGGCAGGGGAAACACAGGCCGTGAAGGCTCGGAATCTTGGCCAAACGACAGAACAGGTTCCGTATATTGATGCGGATTACTTTGATCATGTTCTGTCTTATAAAGCGCAGCGTTATTTTGATCTGTCGCTGCCGGCGCTCATTCTGGCCCTGCTTTTATTTTTGGCTGAAATGATTGCAACGGCGGTGATGACCCATGGCGCCAAAATTTACCGATGGCGCCGGGCACCACTGACGATACTGGCGGCATGTTTGCTGATGGCGGCAACGACAAGCCCCGCTGAGGCCCAGTTTCGCAGCGATGCTGAATCTAAAGCCGTTAATAAAATTGATCTGGCTTATGTCATTACCGGCGATACTGAGCGCGACCGGATCAGCCGGGATGGATTAAACGTGCTGGGGCAGGCTCTGAAACGGCGGACGACCGTAGAATTTAATGAAGTGGTCGGCGTGAATCCCGAAGAGGATGATCTGACAACCTATCCGGTGATTTACTGGCCGATGATCACTTCACAATCCAGCCTGTCAGAGCAGGGTGTTCAGGCGGTGCAGTATTATCTGGACCATGGCGGGATGATCTTTTTTGATACACGGGATGCGCAGTACAGCAGTACCGGATCGACATTGGGGCAGGAAACCCTGCAACGTCTGACAGAGCCTCTGGATATAGGTCCGCTGGTCAAGTTGGAAGAAGACCATGTTCTGACCCGTGCGTATTACCTTTTGACGGAATTTCCGGGGCTGTATGATGGCAGCCCGGTCTGGGTGGAGGACGTAAAATCAACGGATTATGACGGCGTGCCGTCTGTTGTGATTGGCGCGCATGACTGGGCCGCCGCCTGGTCGCGGATTAACCCGCGGCGGAATATGGTTATACCGGGAAAAAGCGGTGCAAAACGGCGGCAGGAAATGGCGCTTAGATTCGGTGTCAACCTGACGTTAACGGCATTGACCGGCAGTTATAAAACAGATCAGGTCCATATAAAATTTATACTGGAGCGGTTTGAAAATGATCAATAGCATCACCGAATTTTACTGGCAGCCGCTGTTGCCCGGCTGGGCGATGATCCTTTTGGCTTTACTGTCTTTTGGTATTCTAACAGCGTTGGCTTTGCGCACCCGTCATCTGCCGATCTTTCGCGGGTTGTTTGTTCTGCTGGTTTTGATATTGATCGCCAATCCGGTTTTGAAAACGGAAAGCGGTACGCCATCGGAAACGCTGGTGTATGTTCTGGTTGACCGTACCGAAAGTCAGCGACTGTCAGGCCGGGTGGAGAGAACAGAAGAAACGCTGGCCGATGTGATGGAAAAACTGAACCGGATTGAAAATCTGGCGCCTGTGGTGGTTGATGTCACTCAGGAAGGGCTGGAGGATAGAACAAGATTATTCGGCCCGCTTCAGGATATGCTGCTGGCCGAAACCCCCAGCCGTATCGGGGGCAGTATTCTGATTACCGATGGTCAGGTGCATGATGTACCGGCAGATCCGGGGTTATGGACGCGTTACGGCCCGCTACATGTGTTGATGTCCGGTGATCCGGAGGAAGAAACAGATCGGCGGATTGAAATTTTATCTTCGCCGGGGTATGCGGTTGTCGGTGAAAGCGCGCCGCTTCGTATTCGGGTCGATGAGGATCCGGTTCCGCAAAGCGAAACGCTGACCATGACGGTCAAGATAAATGGCGAGGTCTATACGGATATTGCTGTGCCCACCGGCGAAGATTACAGCCTTCGCCTGCCCATTACCCAGTCAGGTAAAACTCTGGTCGAAGTCAGTATCCCGGCCACTGAGGATGAATTAAGCCCGATCAATAATACCGCGGCGACCAGTATTGAAGGGGTGCGGGACCGTTTGAAAGTGCTCTTGGTCTCGGGCCAGCCGCATCAGGGGCTTCGTATCTGGCGTAATCTTTTGAAATCCGATCCGGCTGTTGATCTGGTTCATTTCACCATTTTGCGCTCATTGAATAATATTGATATTACGCCGCAGGATGAACTGGCCCTGATCCCGTTTCCCACGCAGGAATTATTTGAAGATAAAATCGCCGAATTTGATTTGATTATTCTGGACCGTTATACGCGGCGGTCGATTCTACAGGCGTCATATTTTCGCAATATGGTGCGTTATGTCGAAGATGGCGGGGCGATGATGGTTGTGCATGGCCCGGAAGAGTCAGGGCAGGAGGCTCTGGCCGATACCTATCTTGATACCATACTGCCAACCCGCCGGGTTCTGAATGGTGTTGTTGAGAAGAATATTCATCCCAAGCTTTCTGATTATGGCCGCCGGCATCCGATCACCGCCCCGCTGGAAACAATCGAAGACAGCTGGGGGGACTGGAATCGTTATCTGGAGGTAACACCGACGTCTGAAAATGCGCAAACATTGCTGGAAACCAAGGACGGTGCACCACTGCTGGTCATCAGTGATCAGTTTGAGGGCAGGGTGGCCCAGTTCAGCACAGATCAGATATGGTTATGGGCGCGGGGCTATGATGGTGGCGGGCCTTATGCCGATATCATGCGCCGTCTGGCCCATTGGCTGATGAAAGAACCTTCGCTGGAATATAAGAATTTCCGTGTTGAGGGCGCGGAGGGTGATTTTTATATCCGCTATGAAGGTGAGGATATCGATGAACGAAATGTGACCATCACCACCCCCGATCAAAGTCAGAAGATTATAAAACCGGAGATCAATCAACTGGCAGAAGGACGGATTGAATTTGAAACCCGTCATACACCGGTTTTACCCGGCGTATATCATTTCCGTTACGGACCGTATGAAGAACATTTGATCTATAAAGACACAAATGCACCGGAATATCAAAAGCTGATCAGTAATACCGAGCTGTTATATCCGGCGACCGAGGCAACGGGCGGGGCTTTGGTCAGGTCACCGGATGCGCCGGATGTTGATTTTTCTATGAAAGAACAGCGCGCGCGTTACAGCCGTGGTGATAATCTTTATCTGCGCCAGTCTTCACAGTTAGAGAATCGGGATGTTGAAATCGATCCCTTACTGCCCTGGTGGCTGGTCGGTATTTTTGGCATCTTTTTCATGGTGGCAGGCTGGCTGCGGCAGGAATAGCGGTTTTGCCGATACGCAGTCAGTTGACAAGTTTTGCGAATGGACCTAGTATATTTCCTAAGGATACGCGTTAACCTCATTTAATGGATGAAGTCTATGAGTTTAAAAAAGAAACTTGGACAATCGCCATCAAGACCGCCAACGCTACCGGGGCGCTCACGGGAACGTGCCCCCAGTCAGCCGAGCCGACCTAGCCGATCCTGATCTTACGTATATTTTTTGAGTATTTCGGCGAACTGTTGTGGTGTCGCGGGTTTGTCTATGACGTCACGAATGGCCTCTTCGGTCGCCAGAATCTCGGCAGATACGCCAGTATATCCGGTAAACAGAATAATCGGGATTTCCGGGTGCATTTTATGAAGCTTGCGCGCCAATTCCAGCCCGGTCATTTTCGGCATTTTGTAATCGGTGATAATAAGGTCGGGGATGAATTCACCCTCTTTTAACAGTGTCACGGCCTCATAACCATTTATACAATGTAAGACCTCGCAGCCCAGCCGCTCTAACAGACCGGCTGTCATATTGCCCACGCTGATATTATCTTCAACCAGAATAACGCGTTTGGTCTCGGCAATCATTTCAACTTTGCTGCGCTGGGGACTGGCTTCAGATTCCTTATATTCAATCCGGGGGAAAAACAGCCGGAAGGATGTGCCTGTATTGGCCCCGGTTTCAACGATGATGGCCCCTTGATGTTCGGAAATAATCCCCAGCACCGCTGACAGTCCAAGCCCGGTGCCCAGATCAACCTCTTTCGTTGAGAAAAACGGATCGAAGATACGGGACAGGTCTTTCGGATCAATGCCAGAGCCATTATCCGAAATGGATATACAAATATAGTCCTGCTTATCTTTTAAAAAGCCGATCAGCAGTTTTGTCCGGTCACCTGATTTTATATATTGAGGGCGTGTTTCGTCATTCTGGCGAAGCTGTCGGACCTCATCGGCATCCGGGGACAGTTTTTTCAAACGAAGCTCAATCCGCCCGGCATCATGATCAATGGCATCACTGGCATTAACACACAGGTTAATCAAAACCTGGCCCAGTTGGGTTGAATTGCCGTTGATATAGAAATCTTTATCCTTTGGCGCTGCAAAATCGAATTCAATACCGGCGCGAATGGTGCTATGGGCAAAGGAGGACAGGTTTTCGACCTGATCGGTCAGGTTCAGCGGTTCGTGCTTTACATTGGTTTTACGGCTATAGGCCAGGATCTGTTCGATGAGCTTTTTGGCATCAAGCGTTGCGGCCGATATATTCAGCGCAAATTTTTGCTGTTCTTTGCGGTCTTCAAGATCATTAATCAGAAAATCGGCATAGCCCTGAATGGCGGCGAGCGTGTTGTTGAAATCATGGGCGATACCGCCGGCGAGTTGGCCAAGGGCCTCTAACTTTTGAGATTCGAAGAATTTCAGCGTTACTGAATCCAGTTTCCGGCGTTGCTGGCGCAGCAATTGGATCATACCAAGGACACATAAAAACATGACCATCAAGGCCAAATACAGGGCCTGGCGGTTCTGGTTAATATTATAGGTATCCGTAACCGAGAATTCATAGCTGAGCGCTCTTGTGGTCAGGTTGGAGAAAAGACCCTCAAGCCTTTGAAATCTTTTAAAAATGATATTTGTATTGTTCTGGTATAGCTGCGGATCTTCAAGAAGGCCATAGATCTCATTTGTCGTGAGTTTAATTTCTTCCGTATAGCGTTCGAGCATTGCAGGGGGGATAAAACGTGTATCATTGGACAGTTCAAGCAGAACATCAATCTGCCGCCGGTAATTCTGAAAGCTTTGTATAACCGTTTCATGTGGATAAACGGTCGGCTGGGTCAGGTGGTCATAGAACAGAATCGTTGATTGATTCAGGCGGCGTTCCGCCTCGACAAAAGACCAGAGCTGATTTCTGTATTGTTCGAGAATATGTTGATGTTCACTGCCAATCCGTAAAATAAACAGTGAGGCGATTAAAAGGGAAATGGTAATAATGCCAATCAGGATATAAGCCTGATTCCTACGGATGATACCGAATTCATTTTTGATCATTGCGTATATGCCCCCTTACCGGAGAAAAGAAATGATCATGGTTTGACCAGATTATTCTCCCGTGCGAACAGAGCAGCCTGCGTTCTGTTCTTCGCTCCCAGTTTGCGGCATATGCTGCGAACATGCAATTTTATTGTGACAATCTGTAATGATAACGAATCGGCAATTTCCTGATTGGAAGCCCCTCTGATCAGGCATTTCAGCACATCATTTTCCCGCTGGGTCAGCTGATAATGATGCTGCGGGCGGTCAGACAGCCCATATTGCGGGTGTGTTCCGGGCGGGAGCGGGTTATGCACCGGCGGGGCGATGTATTCTATAGGCACAAATTTTTCACCGGACATAACAAGTTCAATGGCATGGACCAGAGATTGGCCGGACATGGATTTTGGAAAAAAGCCGGCCGCACCGTATTCAATGCTCTGGTTGACTTCCCAGGTCTGTGCCACACCGGATATAATGGCAACAGGGATTTTAGGCCAGGTTTCTTTAAACCTTTTTAGCCCTTCGAACCCGTTCATACCCGGCATACAGAGATCCAGAATAACAAAATCGTAGCCTTTACCCTTTGATGCAGCCATTAAATCATAGGCATGGTTTAAGTCATCGGCCAGTTCGACTATATAACCCTTGTTCATGCGCTTTAAAAAAACAGTAAGCGTATCCCTGAACAGGGTATGGTCATCGGCAATTAATATTCTCATTTATCCTACCCCTCTCAACGGATTATACGCGAGAATAATTAAAGCGCTATTATCCTTAAGTATTTTTTTGTTATTAATTACACATATTAGAGGGAAATTATAACTTAATAATATTAATCTAATGTTATCATTTGCTAGAATTGAGTATTTTCTTGATCTTCACTCTGCGTTTACTTCATGGTTTTTAACCAGCGATTTGGTAAGGCTTCATATTGCGTATATTTGGTGAGAATCGTAGGCAGACCCGCTTTTTTCTGTGTGCTGTCAAAGAATGAAGCTGTTTAGCAGACTGGTGTCTGGGGCGTTTTTCAAAAATGCAAAAGTGATTATAGCCGTCGTCGGTTTCATTTTTTGTCAGATAGAGCGTATTTTTATGCTGTTCTGCCACCAACCCAAGTCCGCGTCCGGAGGTGGCAGGCAGAGAGCTTGTGAAAAGAAGCCGTGATTCCGCGAGCTTTTTGTAAAAATCTATAAAAGGGCTGCTGTCATCGCGCAGACAAAAATAGATATATTCCTCACTTTTATACACTTTTAAATCAATGAAGCTGGCTTTTTTGGCGGGGTGTTCGATCAGGTTGGAGAGAATTTCAGTCAGACTATGGCAGAGTTTTCTGCGAATACGCGGGCTGATATGAAATTTAGCAAGGGTTTCATTCAACCGATTGCGCAGATAGGGGATCTGTACGAAGCCGATCGGCTCATCATAGGTTTTGGCCCAGATCAGTTTGGAGCTGATATCCGTTTCAAGATATTTACGCATCGCTGTAAGTTCAGTAAGCATTTCCACACCATTACTTAAAAAAGGGTTAATATGGCGCGGCTTATGCAATAGACGTGCCAGTTCACAATCGATGATTGCTGTTGGCCAGGATTTGCTGATTTTCGCGTAATAGCTCTGAATACACTCGTGTGGCTTCCATGACCCTTTGAATGTAATTTCGGGTCTCATAAACGGGCAGGGTTTCAATCCAGTCCAGAATATCAATATCCGGATCCCTTGGATCGCCCAGTTCTCTGATCCAGCCGTTCACACGCCCCGGACCGGCATTATAGGCGGCGGTTGCCAGAATAAGATTGCCGTCATACCGTTTGAGCAAATCTTCGATATAGGCTGTGCCTAATACCGTATTATATTTGGGATCCTGGGTCAGGGCGGATTCTTTGTAGGGCAGGCCAAGCTTACGGGATGTTTCAGCCGCTGTTGGCGGCATCAACTGCATTAATCCCTGCGCACCGGCAAAGCTGCGGGCTTTGGCATTAAAGACGCTTTCCTGACGGATCAGGCCAAAAAGATGGCTGGGGCGGGCAAGATCGGGATTAATACCGGGTAATGTCGGATAGCCGACCGTCAGCATGATGCCATGGTCGGAATATAACCCTTTGGCGGCCCGTATGGCCTGATCATAACGACCAACCGATTTTGAAAGGGCTGCGACATATTTATAATCCTCGGCCGATTTGACGTGGTTAAACAGTTTGGCAAAAAACGCATCGCTATGACCGGACAGTTTCCAGTTATTCAGAATACGGATGGCCCCGGCCCACTGATTACGGATCAGCGGTGATTGTGTTTTTGTCGCATCCGGTGCCAGGGCCCATTTTACAGGCAGTTTGTGTTGACCCAGCCGGGTATTGGCCAGCTGGCCATAAAAGAACAAAGAGTGTTCAGCGGCGCGGTTATACCATTTTTGTGCTTCGGCCATATCCTGCTGCGCTTCATAGGCCCGTCCGGTCCAATAGGCGGCTCTGGATACGCTGATCGGGCTGGATACGCCTTCATACAATCGTATGAAGTGACGGGCAGCTGTTTCGGGATTTTTTTCGTATTGAAGCGTAAGCCAGCCAACCAGAAATTCTGCGGAGGCAAATGAAAAACCGCTTTTTTGACGGTGTTTCTTTGCAATTTGCAACGCAGAATCAAAATCCTGACGTTCCATGGCACGGCGAATCAGGATATGACGTTCGCGCCACCATTTGCCGCTGTGACGGGATTGATCAACGGCGGCAATGTTTAACAGCTCCAGCGCCCCCTGATCATCATTGGCGCGGCGCCGCCAGCGGGCCCGTTCATAAATCAGGCCCGGGTTTAGCTGGTCCTGAGCAGAAACCTTATCTATGGCGGCATCAACACCGTTTTCCTGCCCCGCCAGGAGAATGCGGGCCTGAAAGAGGGCCCGTTGGCGGTCTGGCACCAGAGGCAAAATCATAGCCGCCTCACTTATACGGCCGCGCCAGATAAGGTTATCAATCCGTTCAGCGTGAAGATCTGCGGTCAGATAGCGGCCATAGGCGCGGGTGATCTTTGTGAAATCCCTGGCATCAATACTGCCGGTCAGCCAGTAGGCTTTTAAAGCCCGGGCAATCTGCGGCTCATAGCCCAGCTGTTGAATGGCCTGCAGATAACGCAGCAGACCGTCGGTTGTTTGCGGGGCATAACGGTCAAACCAGCTTTTGACTTCATAGGGGCGCAGATTGGCGGGCAGTTTTTCTTCGGCTTTGCGGGCCAGGGTGCTCTCGCGCGGCCAGTCGGGATTGGCCATAATAAAATGCCGGATCTGATTAAAGCTGGCTTGATCAGCGTATTGGCTTAGATGCAGCCAGGTTAACAGCTTGACCGAAAGCGGGTCATTAAAAGCGTCCAGTTTGGACAGGCGGGTGACTTCTGCCGGGTTACGAAGCGTTGAAATCAGATTTTCGCCCTGATATTCGGGCGCGGCGGCGTGGGAAGGACTTGTAAAATTGCACAAGGAATTTATAGTGAGAAAAGCAAAAAATACATAATAAAGGAAACGACCATGTTTTTTGGCTCTATAGTTGCCATGATTACCCCCTTCGATACGGCTGGCGAAGTCGATACGGCTGCTTTTGATCGTTTGATCGAATGGCATATTGAACAGGGTACGCATGGTATTGTTCCTTGTGGGACAACGGGTGAAACACCTGTTTTAAGTGATGAAGAACATATGGCGTTGATCACACGCTGTGTCAAGACCGCCGCGGGGCGAATTCCCGTTATTGCCGGTACCGGTTCAAACCGGACGGTAACAGCGGTACGCTTTGCTCAACATGCACAAAAAGCAGGGGCTGATGCTATTCTAACGGTTGTTCCGTATTACAACAAGCCTCCACAGGAGGGGATTTACCAACATTTTAAAGCTGTTCATGATGCAACCGATATTCCCATGATCATCTACAATGTCCCGGGGCGCACGGTGGCCAATATTGAGGTGGATACTCTGTGCCGGCTGGCCGAATTACCGCGTATTGTCGGGATTAAGGATGCATCGCCTGATTTATGCCGGCCTTTGGAAATGCGTCTTCGGCTGGGCGAGGATTTCTGCCTGCTCTCCGGGGAAGACGGCACGATCGCCGCCTATCTGGCCCAAGGTGGACAGGGCTGTATTTCGGTAACAGCCAATGTTGCCCCCAAGCTGTGTGCCGAGCTTCATGAGGCCTGGCGCGACAGGGATTTCGACACATTTGAAACACGGCGCAATCAGCTGATGAAAATGCATGAATTGCTGTTTGTTGAAACCAGCCCGGCGCCGGCTAAATATGCGGCCTATAAAATGGGGCAGGTTGAAAATGTTTTGCGTTTGCCCCTTATACCGGTTACCGAATCGCTGGCGCACAGGCTGGATGCGGAGCTGAAAAAGCTCGGGCTTATATAGGATTTTAAGAGGTTAACCATGGCAGCGGCAAAGAAAAACAGCACGCATGGACGGCAGATCATCGCCAATAATAAAAAAGCGCGCTTTGATTACTTTATTGAAGATACGCTTGAAGCCGGTATTGTTCTTCAAGGGACCGAGGTCAAATCCCTTCGCGCCGGCAGGGTCAGCATTGCCGAATGCTATGCCGGGGAACATGAGGGTGAACTGTATCTGTATAATCTGTATATTCCTGATTACGGCCATGCTGGCGCGCATTTGCAGCATAATCACAAGCGCCCGCGTAAATTACTGCTCCATAAACGGGAAATGTCCCGTTTATTGGGCGAAATTTCGAAAGCTGGTATAACGTTGGTGCCTTTGTCCTTGTATTTCACCCCGCGTGGTATTGCCAAGCTGGAGCTGGGCATTGCCAAGGGTAAGAAACAGCATGATAAGCGCGCGACCATTAAAGAGCGTGACTGGAATCGCGATAAAGCCCGGATCATGCGCGAAAAAGGCTGATCAGCTGAGAGCGTAAAGAAAAAGAGGGCAAAAGCCCTCTTTTTTTTATTCTATAAAGATCTGGGTGGGTGTTGTGGCTTATGCCTTGGCGGGGGCGTTCTATCCGCTGCCCGGTGGCCCGAAGACGTATGTTTACGAAACCAGTTGGAGACTTTGGCACTCAGCGAATTGTTTTTTGACGCTGGTTTATCAATATAGTCCTGCAATTTACTGACAAGCGTTTTGTATGAGGGCGCGAGCTCTTTTTGTATGGTCTTGGCCGCACCGGTAAGGTCAAGAACCTGCGCGCTGCTGTTTTTAAACTCTGCAAGCTTTTCCTTGTTTTCGGCCAATGTTCCGGCCACGGTTATGGTTTTATTTTTTTCTCCGGCAGACAAAAGGCTGAAAGGCGTATCCGGTGTGCCTTCGGCGCTTAACAGATTGACTTCCAGACTATGGGCAATATCGGCCAGATTCAGACGCTTTTTCTCGGCGACATATTCAACATATAGCCCGGCATCTTTGCAGCTGTCATCGCCTTTCTTTTCCAGTCTGGCCATCTTAGCGTGAAGATCAGGCGCCCTGTTGTAATTTTGCGCAGGGTCAAAGGATTTGATTTCGCCCTGATCGACGTAAAGCATGATGATTTTTCGTGACAGGCTATCACCAAGGACATGTTTGGTCGTATTCTGGTCGGTCATATCGTAATCCTTTAAGCCAAAATAATTGTTTATACCGTCACAAGAGCTTATCACCGAATTTTAGATTATGTCAAGCGTAGCAAGCGTGTTCCTGTTATTATAACATAAAAAAAAGACGGGCCAAAAGCCCGCCTTTTCTATACTTGGGGAAGCATAAAAGCGGTTATGAAGACGCCGCCTTCTTTTTGGTTTCGGGATCGGTGTCCTGATCAGCATTCTCGGCAACGGCTTCCTCTTTTTCTTCGTTGCCCATCAGCATGGCATTGGCGACCAGACCGGCATTCTCACGGACCTGGTTTTCAATTTCGCCGGCCAGTTTGGGGTTTTCAGCCAGGAAAACCTTGGAATTTTCACGGCCCTGGCCGACTTTCTCACCTTTATAGGAGTACCAGGCACCGGCTTTTTCAACAATGCCGCCCTGCACACCCAGATCAAGGATTTCTCCCAGTTTGGAAATGCCTTCGCCATACATAATGTCGAATTCGACGACCCGGAAGGGCGGAGCCATCTTGTTTTTGACGACTTTGACACGGGTCTGGTTCCCGATCATGTTTTCCTTGTCTTTGATGGCGCCAATACGGCGGATATCAAGCCGGACTGAGGAATAGAATTTTAAGGCATTACCGCCGGTCGTCGTTTCGGGGCTGCCGAACATAACACCGATTTTCATACGGATCTGGTTAATAAAGATGACGACGGTTTTTGATTTTGAGATTGAGGCGGTAATCTTACGCAACGCCTGGCTCATCAACCGGGCCTGCAGACCCATATGGCTGTCGCCCATATCGCCTTCCAGCTCCGCCTTGGGCACAAGCGCGGCCACAGAATCGACAACCAGAACATCAATCGCGCCGGAACGGACCAGCGTATCGGCAATTTCAAGCGCCTGTTCACCGGCATCGGGTTGAGAGATCAGCAGATTGTCGACATCGCAGCCCAGTTTCTTGGCATATCCCGGATCAAGGGCATGTTCAGCATCAATCACAGCGCAGGTGCCGCCGGATTTCTGCGCCTCGGCAATGACTTGAAGGGCGAGGGTGGTTTTACCCGAGCTTTCCGGCCCGAAAATTTCAACAACCCGACCGCGCGGCAGGCCGCCGATACCAAGACCGATATCAAGACCGAGTGAACCGGTTGAAATCGCGGCAATATTCGCGTTGGGGTTATCGCTGCCCAGCTTCATGATTGACCCTTTGCCAAAGGCGCGTTCAATCTGGCCGAGTGCGGCGTCGAGTGCTTTTTGTTTATCGGAGGTGTCCATGGTGTCCTGCTTTCCCTTGAGGTCTGTAACTGTCATTTGAATGACTCCTTTCTCGCACAGGTGTTGAAAAAATGCAATTCCTAACTCCCATTATTCACTGTTTGTTCTTCCTGTCAATAAAAAAGAACAAAATAAGAACGGTTCTGTCGAATATGGAAGAAAATTAGCGCTCATACGTAACAGATATAATTTTTATTCACATAGTAGTAAGGATCATCTTTCGTTTTTGAAATTCCCACTATGCAGAATATTAAATAGATCTGGCCCGCCTCCGGTTGATTCCCCATCCAGATATCTGCCACCTATTTCTTTAAGCCACGGGAGAAGGCTCTCTATTTTCTGGGTCACTTGCTCATCGGTTATTTCAATTGATACGTTATGTACAGAAACTCCTGTTCCAAAAGCTTCTTCCATAGTCCCAACTTTCTTGCGGCCTAAAGCTTTGAGTTTTACGCTTTGTTTCTGATTGAGAGCAATTTGGAAAACACTTAATGGCTCAGTTAAATCCTCAAAACTCACGAATTTGGGATAATATTCCACTGGCAAAGACGCCCGCTGGCCCACAAGGCTTTCGTAATAATCTATTCCTTCCGGCGTCAGGCCCGGCGGTCCGGGGAAGGCGGCAAAGACGCTGCGGTAGTTATCAAAGCTGGTTAAGGCAAACAGGATACCGCGATCTCCCAGATCCACCACAACGGCCTCGCCCTGTGACCGGATAGACGGCCCGCTTTCGGGCAGGCGAAGGCCGTCTTTGAAGGAAACGGCGCGTATGGCCGATCCTGTAACCATACCCTCCGGCGTTTCAACCTCTACGATGACTTTGTAATGATATCCGCCATTGGCCCCACCGATGAAAGAACAGCCATAGGCAAATAGAGAGGCCAAGATCACACATAAAAACAAAGCACTATGTTTTTTTGATTTTAACAGTGTAGGGATATGCGGCTTTGCCATGATCAATCCTTTTGCAAGGCTCCCCGGTATTTTGTCTGGAGGCGCGGGGAGGTTTTTACGTATCCAGAACGTCCTTAACCTTGGTGGCCAGCTGTTTGAGCGTAAAGGGTTTGGGCAGGAACCAGAAGTCTTCGCCGAATTGCTGCTTTAAACGGTCTTCGGTATAGCCGGACATGAAGATGATTTTGACATCTTTATAGGTTTCGCGCAGTTCTTCGATCATGGTCGGGCCGTCGACCTCGGGCATGACGACATCGGTGATGATCAGTTCCAGTGCCGGTTTGTCGCGGGCAATGATATCCAGCGCGTCACGGCCATTTATGGCTTCGATCACGTCATAGCCTTTGTTACCCAGCGCGCGGGCGCTGAAACTGCGCACAGCGTCTTCATCCTCCACCAGCAGGATTTTGGCAGTGCCGGTAAGATCGGCCTCGCTCTCGGTTTCTTTTTCGGCGTTCTTTTCCTCATCCTTGTCGTCGCGTTCAAAGAACGGCAGATAGATGGAAAAGGTCGTGCCGTTATCAACCTCGGTATGAACCGATAAAAAGCCGCCGGTCTGGTGAATGATACCATGGACGGTCGACAGGCCCAGACCGGTGCCGGCGCCCAGTTCCTTGGTGGTAAAGAACGGTTCGAAAATGCGGTCCAGAATATCCTGCGGGATGCCGGTGCCGGTGTCTTCGATATCTATGCGGACCCATTTGCCGGGCGGCAGCAGGTCATTGGTATTCAGCCGGATTTCTTCATCATTGGCAACGGCAGAGGTAAAGATATTCAGCGCGCCGCCTTCGGGCATGGCATCACGCGCATTAACGGCAAGATTGATCAAGACCTGTTCCAGCTGGCCCTGATCGACTTTGACAAGGCCGGGTTCTGCGCTTTTGTGTTCAATGCTAAGATCAATGCGGGCACCAATCAGGCGACGGATCAGATGGGATAACTCGCTTAAGACCTCATTGATGTCCATGACCTTGGGCTGCAGGGTCTGCTGGCGGGAAAAGGCCAGCAATTGCCGGACCAGATTCGCGGCCCGGTTGGCGTTCTGTTTAATCTGCATGATATCGGTAAAGGACGGATCGCCGGGCTTGTGACGCAGCAACAGAAGGTCACAAAAGCCGATCATTGCGGTCAACAGGTTGTTAAAATCATGAGCAACACCGCCGGCCAGCTGGCCGATGGCCTGCATTTTCTGCGACTGGGTGAATTGCTGCTCCAGCTTTTTCTGTTCGGTCAGATCAATGAAATGGAGCACCATGGAATCGCCGCCGCGGAATTTACGGCCAAAGATCTGAACAACGGTTTTGGCCTGTGTGTTCAGATGGGCTTCAATCGTCGCGCTTTTCTGTTTGCTGCGGAAAAGCTGTTCGATCCACTCGCTGACCATTTCACGGTCCGTATCCAGAATATAATCGGTAAACAGTTTGTGTTTGATGTCCTGCGCTTTCAGGCCAAACATACCGCCCAGGCTGGTATTTGCGGCATCAATCGCACCATCACGGGCGAGCAGGCAGATACCGACCGGTGCTTCCTCAAACAGGCGTTCGAAACTGTCCTGCGTTTCGCGCAGCGCGGCTTCAATTTCCTGTTCGGCGGTCAGATCATAAAGAACGGAACGGGTGCGGACCTTGCCGGCCTTGGTATCACGGACAATCGAATGGGTGATGGCGGCCTTGAAAATACGGCCATCCTTGGCCACCATCGATAATTCACCTGACTGGTGGTGTGTGTCGCTGTTTTCAAAAATTTCGTAAGGGTTAATATCTTCGGGAATATCAAACAGATAATCATGCAGTTTGCCCCGGCCGATAATTTCCTTTTGGTCCACGGCCAGCCATTTGGCCAGCACATTGTTGATAAAGGTAAATACCCCGTTTTCATCGACCGAGAAAAAGCCAACCGGCGCGTTATCAGTAAAATCGGCGAGTTTTTCACGTTCTTCGATCAGGCGTTCTTCCGCGGCTTTTTGCTTGCTCAGATCATCAATCCGCCAATGGACATAGTTTTTCCAGCCCTGAATCGGTTTTGCCGTGATCTGTAAAAAGGTTTCCTGGCCGTCGATGATTGCTTCGGCTTCAATCTGGCCGCTTTCACCGTTTAAAACTTTTTTCTTTAGATTATTCAGGGCGGAGCGCATTTTCCGGCCGCTGGTAAAAAGCTCGGAAAAATTATCCAGCGTGGGCGCGCTTGAGGGCAGCATTCTTTCAAAACGGATATTGGAATAAACGGTTTCATCGTTATGGTCGGTGATCAGACGTCCGGCCCGGCTATGTTCAAGAACTTCGCTCAGGATCCGGCGGCTTTTTTCAGACCGTTGGAACAGCATCTTGACGATCAGAATGGCCCCGCCGCCCATTAATCCATAGGCATAGACGCTCAGCAACATGATAATATTCTGACCGCCGATATTCATCAGCATGGCAAAAAGTGCGGTTAACAGCGCATAGGCAACACCGACCAGAATAACGACCCAGGTTTTTAGATTTCTGGCCTGTGCACGCCGTTTTTCAGGCGCGGGCGCATCATCTTGTAGAAAAAAGCTGTCGGTTCCGTTATCGGACACGTAAATCCCCCTTTTGATCCCGTGAAAGTATAAAAGCTTTGGCGCCGGAGGCAAAGCCATTTATGGATGGTAAGTGGATTTTACCCTTATATCAGCTCATTTTTTTGCCTTTAAGTTTAAAGACATAGGAGATAACTTCGGCAACGGCCTTAAAGAAGTCGCCGGGAATAATCTCATCAATATCCATGTTATCGAACAACCCGCGGGCCAGCGGCGGGTTTTCGACAATGGTGATGTTATGTTCTTTGGCAACTTCGCGGATCCGTAAAGCCGTTTCATCAATCCCCTTGGCAACCATAATCGGCGCATCCATCTGTTGAGGGTCATATTTCAAAGCGACAGCATAATGGGTCGGGTTGGTGATGACCACATCAGCCTCGGGCACGGCAGACATCATGCGTTGCTGGGCGCGCGTCTGACGCAGTTCGGACAAACGGGCCTTAACCTGCGGATCCCCTTCGGTCTGTTTGAATTCATCCTTTATTTCCTGCTTGCTCATGCGCAGTTTTTTCATATGTTCCATACGCTGGTATATCAGGTCGATCACGGCAATTACGGTCAGAATGCTGATAATACCGACCATCATACGAAAAATCAGGCTGTGCAGCTCATCCATGGCATAGGCAATGGGCAGGCCGATAAAATGTTCAATCGTGCCATAAAAGGGCATCATCAAAATAACCGTGACGGTACCGATAATCGCCATTTTAAACAGGGTTTTCAGAAATTCGACGACCGAGCGGATTGAAAACAATCTTTTGGCACCGGCGATCGGCGAGATTTTGGACAGTTTTGGTTTTATGGTCTCAGCGCTGAACAGGGGCCCGATCTGGACCAAGGGCGCGCCAATGGCAGCAATGACCATAATGACCATGGGCATAAACAAGATTTCACCGGCCCTGACAAACAGGGACGCCAATACATAGCCGGGGCCATTTTCATTTTGTGACAGAATATGCGGACGCTCCACAAAGCTGCGGAAAAGATCGCCAAAATCAGACATGATGCCCGGCCCCATAACCAGCAAAACGAAGGCCGAGGCAATAAGCATGACCCAGTGATTGACTTCGCGGCTAAGCGGAACCTGTCCTTGTTTTCGGGATTCCTGAAGACGTTTGGCCGTGGGGTCCTCGGTCTTTTGCGAATCATCTGTTGTTTCGTCAGCCATTTATGGCGTCCTTCGTTAAAATATCAGATAGCGTGTGACCGTTTCTTCATAGACCGTCAGCCAGTACAGCATGATGGTCGAAAAGGTCAGCATTAAGGTCATGATCGCCAGCAGGATCTGAACCGGCAGTGCCAGGAAAAAGATCTGGATCTGGGGCATTAGCCGACCCAAAAGACCAAAACCTGTATATAGAACCAGAGTCACAATAATAAAGGGCATTGACAGCTTGGCACCGGTGTTAAAGGCGGTGTTGACAACTTGCGCTACGACTTCGGCCATTTGGCCGGTTGCACTTATATAGCCGTCGGCCGGAAACATCTCATAGCTTTCAAATATCGTCATCAGCAAAAAGTGATGCATATTGGTGACCAAAATCATGGTTACCCCCAGCATCCCGAAAAAGGCGCCGATGATCGACCCCTGACCACCGGAGGTCGGGTTAAATACTTGCGCATTGGCAAGACCGGTGTTCAGGGAAATAACCATCCCCGCCGTATCGAGCGCAGAGATCATGAGCCGCATGACAGTGCCGATGAACAGGCCGGTAATGGCCTCAGAGCCAATCAACAGAAACATAAGACCGGGTGATGAGGGCATCGGCGGCAGATGCCCTGACAGGGCCGGCGTCATCACCAGGCTGAGGCCAAGTGCAATCAACAGCCGGACATTGGTCGGTGTAAAGCTCTCCCCGATGCCGGGCATGACCATCATGGCAACACCGATCCGGGTGAAAATCAGTAGAAAGGCAAAAAAGTGCAGGTCGATGAAGGTTTCCAGCATGTCTTATCCAAAAGCGACAATTCGGTCGGCTATCATCTGGGTGAAATCGCCCATCATCTGTGCAAAAACGGGAAAGAACAGAAAGATACTAAAGAAAATGGCCATAATTTTAGGCACGAAACTCAGGGTCATTTCCTGAATCTGGGTCAAGGCCTGAATCAAGGCAATGATGACACCGACAATAAGGCCGATAATCATTACCGGTGCGCCGATTTGCAGCACCAGCATCAGAGCCTCGCGGGTGATATCTATGACTTCCTGATCTTCCATAGCACCCAGTTTACCCGTATTTGGCGAAAAGCTTCAATAGATTATTTAAAACCGGACAAAAATTCCGGTGAGATATATATATCAGATCGGCATCCGCATGATTTCCTGATAGGATTGAACCAGACGGTCGCGGATCGACAGAACGGTGTTCAGCGTTGTTTCTGCCTCGGTCACAGCCTGCAGGACATCAATCATATCGGCCTTGCCCTGAACGGCAGCGGCGCTCATCTGTTCGCTTTTATGCTGGGTTTCAATGGCATCGCCAAGAGATTCCTTAAGCATGTCACCGAAAGAGGGGCCGTCGGATTTTTTCTCTGATCCTTCCGAAGCCTGTTTTAAGGCGTTTTGATAGGCACCAACCGCACCGTTAACTTCAACCATGGTTTATCTCCTTAATATCTGTAATCAGCTGCGCAGCAGATCAACGGTGCGCATTAACATTGTACGTGACATATCAATGATACCAAGATTGGCTTCGTAAGAGCGCTGGGCCTCACGCATATCCATCATTTCAACCAGTGAATTCACATTGGGTAATTTTATATAGCCGTTTTCATCTGCCGCCGGATGTGACGGATCGTGTTTCATACGGAAATCTGATTGATCGCCGATAATCTTGTCGACTTTAACTTCGCTCATATCGGTTCTGCGGTTCACCATGTTTTTGAAGGTGACCATCTGACGGCGATAGGGATCACCCCCGGCTTCTTCTGCTGTGGTCTCGGCATTGGCCATGTTTTCAGAAATGACCCGCATCCGTGTCCCCTGGGCCCGCATCCCCATCGCGGCAAGGTCCATAGCCTGTTTGATATCTGTTGCCATTTTAAAATCTCCTTTTATGGGCGGCGCCTGGGCTTATCGGTTGTTACCGGTCGCAGCGCGCATCATATTAACGTATTTTTCATGCAGGTTGGCCATTGTCCGGTGCTCGCTCAGCGTTTCACTGGCCGAGAGCATTTGCTCCTCCAGAATAACCGCGTTGCCCGAAGGCGAAGTTTCATAGGTGTCCCGCTGCGTTCTTTCCTTCGCCGCATCGGCAGAGGCCATGCTGCCGCGGCCCAGCTCCATATGATTGGACCGTGTGGTTTTAACCCCGGCTGTACTGCCATCCAAAGGCAGCCGGCTGGTGGTGTTGCCAAGGATTTTGGCAAAGCTCGGTTCCTTGATATCCTGTGGCTTATAGTTCGGCGTATCTGCGTTGGCGATATTCTGGGCAATGACTTTTTGTCGTTGCTCGAGAAAGCCCATTTTTGAGTAGATGCCATTGAACAGGCCAAGATTATCTGTGGTCATTGTGATCCCCTTCCATTGTCAGCTCGTCACGGGAAATGTGCGACCGTATTCTTTCATCATAACATAGAGATAGGTCTAAGTGTGACATTTTCTTGTTAAGATGAGGTGAATTTTTGATCATATTCATTATAAATCTCCCCTATTTTCTGTGTTATACTTCCCTTGCGGTCTCCCAAAACCGCTTCCTGCTGTTTACTTATGCAATAAGGATGCCAGTTTATGGTTGATATCTTTGACGACAGCCAAAAACCCGAAGGGCCGAATATCAAGCCCGTGCGCCGTTCCAAGAGTGAGGTTGAGCGTGCGGTCGCAGTTGCGATCGAGAATTTCGCCAGAGATGGAAAGGATATTTCAAAAATCAGCGCTTCGGGCTATGGGCATCTTGCCGAACAGATCCTGGCGCTGGCCTTTCAGAATGATGTTAAGGTCCGCGAAGACCGCGACCTTGCCCAGATGTTGGCGGCTGTGGAGCTGGACAGTGAAATTCCGGCAGATGCGCTGATTGCGGTCGCTGAAATTCTGGCGTATGTTTACAGGGTAAATGGAGAGTATAACCGCGCAAAAGCAGTGGAAGAAAATGCCCGATACGACCCGAAATGACCCGGTTTTATTAGAAGATATCCAAGGCCGGATTGAAAATCTGCTCAATTATGCCCGCAGCTGCGAGCGCCGGTTCTATGGCGGTGAGACCGTCGATTTATCCGGTCTGGACCGTGAAACCGCGGCCTTGTGCGAGGATCTTTTGTCTTTGTCGCCAGAGGATGGTCGCAAATGTGTCGACCAGTTACAAAAACTGATCCGCAAGATCGACGATATTGGCCGGGCTGTCGGCGGCGAATAAAGACTTGTCATTTTATCACGCTTCCCATAGAAATAAAGCATGGACTCTACGCAGGTTTTAAAAGTCATAATGGCCTTTGCGCTGGTGCTGTCGCTGATGTGGCTGCTTTCGTTTCTGATAAAGAAATTCGGAGACAGTAAATTCATGACCGTAAACCGGGCGGACCGCCGTTTAAAGCTGATCGAGCATTTGCCGATAGACACCAAAAACCGGCTGGTTCTGGTGCGCCGTGATGATAAAGAGCATTTATTGCTGGTCAGTCATGAACACGCGCTGGTGGTTGAACAGGGGATTAAGGCAAAAGCCGAGCCTAAGGAAAAGCAGCCCGAGGAAAAGTAGAATGTCAAAAATTAGACTTATAGCCCTGATTTCGCTGTTTTTATCAACCTTGTTTGTTGATGCAGCCTGGGCGCAGAGCCTGACCCTTGATCTGGGCGACAGTGATGTGGAGGGCACGGGTGAATCGGTCGCGGGCCGCATTGTTCAGCTTGTTGCCTTATTAACCGTTCTGACGCTGGCACCGTCGATCCTGATGATGATGACCTCCTTTACCCGGATTGTCGTTGTTCTGTCTTTCCTGCGCACGGCCATGGGCACGCAGCAAACGCCGCCAAACACGGTTTTGATCAGTCTGGCCCTGTTTATGACCTTTTTTATCATGGCCCCGGTGTTCAGCCAGGCTTATGAAGAAGGGGTGGCGCCGCTGGTCAATAATGAAATTACCGAGGTGCAGGCCTTTGAGCGCACAGCGGGACCGTTCAAAAGCTTTATGCTCCGCAATGTCCGTGAAAAAGATCTGGAATTGTTTGTTCGCATCCATGATGATCCTGATCTTGAAAATGCCGAAGATGCACCAATTCATGTTATTATTCCGGCCTTTATGATTACCGAATTGCGCCGGGCTTTTGAAATCGGCTTTATGCTGTTTTTACCGTTTCTGGTCATTGATCTTGTCACCGCGGCCATTTTGATGTCGATGGGGATGATGATGCTGCCGCCGGTGCTGATTGCCCTGCCGTTTAAGATCATCTTTTTCGTACTGGTGGATGGCTGGTATATGGTGGTCGGCAGTTTGATGCAAAGCTTTGTCCGTTAGGTTCAAAGGTCTGATTCTTCTAGTAAATCCATATCCTGCGGCGCGGTGTAGTCTTCGCGCAGCACGCGGGCGACGGTCAGAACTGTGATTCTGGCGGCGCCTTCACGTTTTAACAGTTTGGCGCATTCATTGACCGTGGCGCCGCTGGTCATGACATCATCAATCAGCACCAGATGCTTGCCTGTAATGTTTGTCTTTGCCGCCGGGGTGACGGTAAACGCCATACGGACATTTTTTTGTCTGTTGCGACGGTTCAGGCCTTTTTGCGGGCCGGTAAACCGGCGGCGGGTCATGGTGTTGGCCAGATAAGGCACGCCGGACTCCCGTGCCAGCGCCTTGGCCAGCAGTGCGGATTGATTAAAACGCCGCTGCCATAGCCGTCGCCAGTGCAAGGGCACGGGCAGGATAAAATCGGCGGTTTTCAGATGATCGAGACCGGCCAGATGCAGCCAGCGGGCAAAGGTCACGGCGGCATGTTGCTGATCACCGTATTTAAAGCGCAGCAGCAGGCGGCGGCTGGCATCGTTATAGCGCAGTGGCGCCCGCGCGGTATCAAAGCGCGGCGGATCGGACAGGCAGTCACCGCATATTGTCGTGTCTTCGAGGCTGTCTTCAAAATCAAAGGGCAGGCCGCAGGTCGCGCAATAGGGCGGGGCGATAAAATCCAGCTCCTGCCAGAGCGCCGGGGCGATCATGCCCTGATGGTCAACGATTTCGCCGGTACCGATGCAGCGCGGTGGTAATATCGTATTCAGCGCGTAGCCAAAGGGGATAAATATCGATTTTATAAAAGATCTTTTTCCGGGCATGGTTTTCTACACTCTGGGCAACGGATATGTTATATTTTTAAATACCATAAAATCGAGGTTGCGTATCGGCTTTTTCGTGCAATGTTATTATAATTGTTGTATAAAATGACGATAGCCCGGGCGCTTGAGGATAATGTGTCAGATAAAACCAAAAAAACTGAAATAGAAGCGGAAAAAGCACGCAAGATTAAGGATTTCATCAATCTGGCGCGCGGTGAACACAATGCCGTCGACGAGATTGAGCAAATCCCCGATCATATTGTGCAAAAAGCCTCGCTGATCTCAGCGCATTTTCTGCTGCCGTCTGATGCTTTGCTTGTCGATATGGGCTGCGGCAGCGGTAAGGTTACCTATGCGATGGCGTTGTTAAATCCGCTGCGCCGGTTTATCGGCATCGATAATAACCGCCGGCTGATTGAAAAGGCCCGGTCACGTTATAAACTGCCCAACTTATCCTTTCGCTTCAGCGATGCCCGTATTCCTGATTTTGAAGATGAATCGGTCGATGGCATTATCAATTCCAATATTCTGCACGAGATATATTCGGCGCATGACCGTGATCCTGACATTGTCTCAGAGGTCCTGTCCGCACAGATCAAAAAGCTGAAACCCGGCGGCAGTATGCTGATCCGCGATTATCTGATGCCGCCCCATGATGAATATGTGCTTTTGGAACTGCCTGATGTGCAAAGCATCGGCGATGAACCGGGCGAATTGTCTTATGCCGATCTGTTGATTCAGTATTCGCAGACCGCGCGGCCCATGGAAGACGGTTATGAAGGCTTCTTCCTTGAAGAACTGGACCCGTCAATCCTGAAAACGCTTAACCCGTCGCTTAAGAAAAAGAATGCTTATGAGATGACGGAGAAGGATAAAGAACGTCTGGGCGAAACTTTTACTTTTGACGAAGACAACAGCCGGGTTTTCCGTTTACTGCATAAATGGGCGATTGAATTTATTCACCGCAAGGATGAACGCGAAATCTGGAAAGAACAGCTCGACCGTGAACTGACCTTTTTTGAATATGGCGATTACCGGCGGGAACTGGCCCGTTTTGACATGCGGCTGGTTTACACCGCGCCGTATCGTAACCCCTGGGTGGTTGAGCATTTCTTTAAAGACCGTTTCTGCCTGTATACCGAAGACGCCCGCATGTTGCCGCCGCCGGCCACCAATTACTTTATCGTCGCCCAGAAAATGCCGGCCCATCAAAGCCTGATTCTGGAAGAGCGCCGGCCTTCACAGGCGCCGCCGGAATATCTGGAAATCACCACCGTACGCGATAACAAAACCGGTATGCTGCATGAAATTGCCCGTCGCCCCGGGGAATACTGCGATATTATTCCTTATCGTTTTACATCGGACGGCCGGTTGTTGATTTACGTCCGCAGCGGTTATCCGCGGCCGATTATCAATGCGGTCATGCGCGGTAATGCCAATCTGGATGGTAAGCACTGGTCCGGTCATCTGATTGAACCGATCACCATGGACACGGTCGATATGACCGATGATGTTGACGAAAACAAGGATATGATTATCGGCTATCTTAAGCGTCACGCCAAATTACAGGCCCGCAAAGGCGATAATCTGTATGTCGGTCTGACCTATTTTCCGGCGCCGGATCAGATTGATGAAGCGATTGAACCTGTTTTTGCCGAAGTCAACAAACCCGGATCGACCAGCTGGCCGATTGGTGAGGATAAATACACCACCGGTTTTAAATTCGGCGGCACGATTATGGAGCTTGATGCCAATGATATCATTCGGGCCTCGCAGGTTGGCTTGCTGCCCGAACCGCGGCTGGAAATGCATGTTTTTGATCTGATGTTGCGTTACGGGATTGAACCGCCGCCCTGGGTGACCGGCAAACTGACGGTTGATGCCTTCAGACGGTTTAATGAACATGATGAAGGCGAAGACGACGCGCAAAAGGATTTCGAACCGGCCAATATCCTTGATGCGGAACAGGTCCTTGATGAATGGGAAACCAGTGGCTTTACGGAAGAACAAAGCGGTGGACAGCATTTAAAGGCCATGCGTTCTGTCTTTGTCGAAGAAGGTAAGTTTGGCGGCGCCTTGCGGGGGATTGCCTCCAAAGATTATGAATTTATCGTTTCAGAGGACGGTGTTGAGAATATTGCGGTGGTCTATCCGCTGACACGTGGCTGGGATGACAGCCTGATGATGGGGGTCGAGGTCAAAAACCTGCCGGTACCGCAGCGTCTGGGCGGATCCGGGGCGACGATTACCGCCCCCAGCTTTGTTATGCCGCGTGATGTCAGAACCATTCAGGATGCCAAAACCTTTGTCGGCGGGCAGTTCGGTGTCAGCCCCGACCGGGTCTGGCAGCTGGGGGACAGTTATTTCACGCATACAGGTATTACGCCGCAGCGGGTTTATCCGTTTATCGTTGCCGCTGAAGGCAAACCGCCGGAAGCCACCCAGTGGGAATACCATGCCATGAAACGGTTGTGGATTTTGTTGTATACCTGGGAGTGTTTCAGCGCCGATCTGGTCAAGGGGCTGGCCCGGACGCATATGCTGCTGGGCGAAGAACACGGATTATCGCCTGAACGGGCGCCGGTCAATCTGCGGAATAAGAAATTTGAATTGAATACCGATAAAACGCAGGTTGATATCAAAGGCCAGCCGCATGCGCCGCTGTCCCGGGTGATGGGCCAGCGCGGCAGTGTCTCCGGGGGCGCGGGGGCCAGTATACGTAAAAATCAGGCCCCCGACAGGCAAATGACGGATAAACCTGTTGCAAAGGCGCCTGAGTCCGCCGATCCGCCGGTGACGCTTAAAAAGAAACCGATGCAAAAGCTCAGCCTTGATTTTAATTTCGATGAAGACGCCGAAAATGATCTGCCGGAAAAATCTTTGAAAGACAGCTATGATAAGGCACAGGGCTATACCGTCATGGACAGGTCCAATATGCAGATCACGGTTCAGAACAGCCCGGAGACAGATGAACTTGAAAGCATGACCCGGCAGATTTCTCAATCTCCAAAGCCGGAAGATATGCCGGAGCCTGACCGCTCTGAAAAACAGGTGGATAAAGAGGACCTGCCGGTTTTGCGCGCGGTACGGCCTGACCCGCCCAAGTAATAATAGAATATCTTTATACGCACAGAATGACAGACCCGCAGATCAGGAC